>CAMHPC010000185.1 GCA_946186945.1 uncultured Prevotella sp. | reverse complement strand
AGATACACAGACATGATAAGTTGAAACACAGAAAGAATACAATAATACATTTGATCGTTGAGGCAATTTGTTTATAAAAGTTAAAAATATCAAATCTTCGTCTGTTTCACTAACGATAGAATATGTGTCATCACTTTCTACCGTATTAATCAAAAATCGCTGACACACAACAAGTTGCAAATACTACGGTTAAAAGGAAAATCTGCCATTATTAATTATTTTCAAAGCGGCTGTTTTTTAGGTTTCTTTCTTTTGGTTTAACCCCAAAATGGCAAGATAAGATGCCTGTCAACTAAATATGAAATATTCATGCAAGCAGACACCAAGAATAATTTCATCGCTATTGTTTGGAAATTCGTCAGTTTGGTATTATCTTAGCGGCATGAAAAGAAAGAACAAATGGCCACGGACCTAAGAGAGAAGTTGAAGACCTATTTCGGTTATGACAGTTTTCGCCCTTTGCAGGAGGAAGTGATACGTCATACGCTATCTGGTGGCGACTCGTTGGTACTGATGCCGACGGGTGGCGGCAAGTCGCTGTGTTTTCAGATTTCCGCCCTGTGCATGGACGGCATGGCGATAGTGGTGTCACCCCTGATATCCCTGATGAAAGACCAGGTGGAGAGTCTGCGTGAGAACGGCATATCCGCCGAGGCACTGAACAGCAGCAACGATGAGGCATACAACCGCGATGTGATAGACCGTTGCATAGCCCGTCAGGTAAAACTGCTCTACATCTCTCCCGAGCGTCTGGTAGGGAGTGTGCTACAGATACTTCATCATTTGGATGTATCACTGTTTGCCATAGACGAAGCCCACTGCATATCCAGTTGGGGGCACGACTTTCGTCCGGAGTACACCCAGTTGAAAGAACTGAAGGCCCATTTCCCCGGAGTGCCCATCATGGCCCTGACCGCCACTGCCGACAAGGTGACCAAGGATGATATACTCTTGCAACTGAACATAGCGGGAGCCCGCACCTTCGTGAGCAGTTTTGACCGTCCGAACCTGAGTCTGGCGGTGAAGCGTGGCTACAGTGCGCGTGACAAGTTGCGCAGCATAAAGGAATTGATACACCGCCACTCGGAGGAGAGTGGCATCATCTATTGCCTTGCCCGCAAGACCGCAGAGAAACTGTCGCAGCAACTCTCAGAGAGTGGCATAACGTGTGCCGCCTATCATGCCGGTCTGAGCACAGAGCGTAGGAACTACGTGCAGGAGAGTTTCGTAAACGACAGGATACAGGTGGTATGCGCCACCATAGCCTTCGGCATGGGCATAGACAAGAGCAATGTACGCTTTGTGGTGCACTACAACCTGCCTAAGAGCATAGAAAACTACTATCAGGAGATAGGCAGAGGCGGACGAGACGGTATGGCATGCGAGACCGTGCTATACTATAATCTGCAAGACATCATCACCCTGCGCAAGTTTGCCGACGAGAGTGGTCAGCAGGACATAAACAGCGAGAAACTACAGCGCATGCAGGAGTACGCCGAAGCTCAGGTATGCCGGCGCAGGATACTATTGAACTATTTCGGCGAGACGAGCGACATCAGTTGCGACAACTGCGATGTATGCAACACCCCTCCCCTGAGATTTGACGGGACCGTGCTGACGCAGAAGGCCCTGTCTGCCATAGCCCGCACCAACGAGAGTATAGGAGTGACCACCTGCATAGACCTGCTTCGCGGCAACCTGTCCGCCGACATCATCACACACCACTACAACGAGATAAAGACCTTTGGTGCCGGCAGAGAACTCTCCGCCCGCGACTGGCACGACTACCTGTTGCAGATGTTGCAGATGGGATTTTTCGAGATAGCGTATAAAGACGACCGCCACCTACACATCACCCCTTTGGGCAATGAAGTGCTGAGAGGAGCACGCCATGTGCAACTGGCGATGATAAACCGTGAAGACCTGCGAGTGAAGACACGCAGCGAGAGGGCTCGCGGAGCCCAACAGATATTGCCCGGCATGGGTTTTGTGGGCGAGGACATGCAACTGTTCTCCCTGTTGCGCGATGTGCGAAAGCAGATATCCGAAGAGATAAAAAAGCCTGCATACGTGATAATGCACGACAAGTCGCTCCATGCCATGGCCACCAGCAAGCCCACCACCCTATCAGCCTTTGCCGACACCTTTGGCATAGGACAAACCAAGGCACACACCTACGGCAAGCGTTTTATAGACGTGATACGCGAATATATGGGAACAGAGGAGCCTGAGCCTCCCACCATACCAGAGAGTAAAGAAGCAGACATATCATGGTTTGGAGACTACGAGCGTGAGTTGGACACACTGTTGCGCCAGAAATCGGAGATAGAAGAGCGCATACATCACCTCAGGGAAGAAATAGTCAGGCAAATGGAAGTGAGGAAATTTGACACACTTCAATCAGAGTTGTTCACGGTGAACTACTATCCTGCCCACGTGACCACCCAATTTGACAGTAAGACCTTCAGGGAGGAGAACGCAGAACTGTACACATCATACTGTGTGGAGAAAGAGAAG
>CAMHPC010000184.1 GCA_946186945.1 uncultured Prevotella sp. | reverse complement strand
ACCTCGGCGGGTGTGGTCTTGAATATGGAGCAGTCTACGTGGTGGTATTCTATGCCGGCATCGGGATAGAGGGTTTTGACGAAGCAGATGATGTCGACGGGTTCGCGGTCGGTCCAGAGGTCGATATCGCCTGGTGTCCGCATATAGGGGTCGGGATACATGAGGGCGTTGGCTTGCCCTTTGAGCACACAACTCTTCACCTTACCTTTTTTGTAGAACAGGTAGGTAAGCATGGCAGCATCCTTGTTGGCCTGTATGTTTTCCTCTTTCAGTTCCTCAGCCCTGGTAAACCAGTCCACTATGCGGTATTTGTCGGGCCGGCAGGGGTGTTGACCCATCTTCTGCATGCCGTGGAAGAGCACGCCCACGATACTCTGTTTTTTAGCAAACTCGAGCAGGTTGTCCCAGTCTATGGTATCGATATGTTCCGGCAGCGGTGCCTCTTCATCGAGTGAGAATCTGAGGAACTGCACATTGATATTGTTCAGATCGGCCTTATACTGTTCTTTTTTCTTGGTGCTCATTTGGCATCGAGTTGTGAGTAGACGGAATTGTTTGACACGTATTCCGGCACCATCTGTTTCATCTTCGCCACGGTCTTCATGTCGTCGAAGGTATCGGCTATGTCGATGAGTCGTTCCACGTCCTTCTCCACGTTCTCGTATTCGTACTCTCTCACCTTGGCTATTCTGATTTTCTCGTGGAAGGATGGCACGGTATTCTCCTCGTTGGAGAGCATCTCCTCGTAGAGTTTCTCTCCGGGTCTGAGTCCTGTATATTTTATCTCCACGTCCTTGGCACCGGAGAGTTTTATCATTCGTTTGGCGAGTTCGGCTATACGCACCGGCTTACCCATATCGAAGATGAATATCTCTCCGCCATTGCCGTGCGTGCCTGCTTCGAGCACCAGTCGGCATGCCTCGGGTATGAGCATGAAATAGCGTATGATATTTGGGTCGGTGACGGTGACGGGTCCGCCGGCCTTGATTTGCCGTTCGAAGAGTGGTATGACGGAGCCGTTGGAGCCGAGCACATTGCCGAAGCGTGTGGTGACGAACTGTGTGATGCCCTCCACCTTCTTCTCCTTGATGGCTCTGTCCAGGCTCTGCACGTATATCTCGCAGATACGTTTCGAGCATCCCATGACATTGGTGGGGTTGACCGCCTTGTCGGTGGAGAGCATGACGAATTTCTTCACTCCGTACTTCACACTGAGGTCGGCTATGACCTTCGTGCCCCATACGTTGTTTCTGATGCTCTCGCTGGGGTTGTCCTCCATCATCGGCACGTGTTTGTATGCGGCGGCATGAAACACGTAGTCGGGTTTGAAGCGCCGGAAGATATCCTCCATACGCCGCTGGTTGGTGATAGAGGTGACGAGGGTGGTGGCTTTTATCTGTGGCCATCGTTTCTGCATCATGATGCGTATGTCGTGCTGCGGAGTCTCTGCCAGGTCGATGAGCATGAGTTGTGCAGGTCCGTAGTCGGATATCTGTCTGAGTATCTCGCTGCCTATGGAGCCAGCCGAGCCAGTGAGCAGTATTCTCTTGCCAGTGAGCATCTGCCCCACCTTTTCCATGTCCACCTTTATCTCATTGCGTGGCAGCAGGTCCTCGATGCTTATCTCCTTGAGGTTGTTGGCATTGAAGTCTTGGTCAGCGTGCCATTCCTTCGTCTGCTCTGTCATGTATATCTTCACGCCTGCCTCGATGAGCATGTCTTGCAGTTGCTGGTTGTCGCGGAAGTGTTCGTTTTGCAGTGGCGACACCAGCACCGCCTCTATGTTCTGTGTCTTGATCAGTTGCAGCAGTTTGTCGTTGATCTCATACACCTTCACTCCCATGAGTATCTTGCCTGTGAAGTCTTTTTCGGGCGAGATGAAGCCTTTGAGTTGGAATTTCGTCTGTTTGTCGTTTCTGATATGTTTGGCGAGTCCCACGCCTCCGTCTTTCACTCCATAGATGAGGGTGCGTTTTCCTTTGTCGCTGCTGAACATCACGTCGTAGAGTGTCTTCACCAGCACTCTAACTGCCCACATGAGGATAGTGGCGACTACGTACATGGCGATGATCTGTCGCCCTTGCAGTCGCACGAAACTGACGTCTAAGTAGAAGATGGGATAGTGTATTATGAGTGCAATGATGCACGAGAGTCCCATTGCCATGCCCACGCGTTGCAGGTCTACGAAGGATGAATAGCGCAGCACGCCGGAGTATGTGCGAAACACTCTGAAACCTATCAGGTTGAAAACCATATACATGAGTATGGTTTTTGTCAGCATGACGATATTTCCGAGTGTGACGGCTCCTCTGTAGTAGAACCAGAATACGATGAGTCCGCTGAGGTAGCAGATGAGGCAGTCGATGATAAGCACTGTCCAGTAGGGCAATGCGTTTCTTGAGAAATACCAGTTAAGTAATTTATTAAGAATATTTTTCACGAGATCTATCTCATTTGTTGTTCCGCGTGCAAAGTTACAATTAAGCGAGAACAATACAAAATGAAAAACAAAGTTTTTCATTTTTACTGTCGAGCGTGAGTAACTTCGCGAAGCAAA
>CAMHPC010000183.1 GCA_946186945.1 uncultured Prevotella sp. | reverse complement strand
ACGCATGACGGGGAAGAAAACGCTCATCGGACGCATCCTGGACGGATTTGCCGGCGACGTGTGGTTCTTCTTCATCTACCTCTTCCTGTGCCTGCGGCTCACGCCCACGTGGGGCGTGTGGATATGGCTGCTGGCCGCATGGGCGGGGCTCCACTGCCATGTGCTGCAATGCAACATTGCCGACTATTACCGCAACATCCACCTGTGGTTCCTCTCCGAGGGACACAACAGCGAACTGACAAGCAGCCGGCGCGAGAGCAACGAATACCAAGGGATGAAATGGATGAGCCACGACTGGTTTCACAAGCTATACCTCTTCTTCTACATCCGCTACACGCAGCGGCAGGAGAGGCAGTGCCCCGCATTCCAGCACTTCTATGCCCATCTGCGCCGCGCCTACCCCACCACACTGCCCGCCACGCTGCGGCAGCAGTTCCTCGACGAGAGCCGCCCGCTGATGAAATATACAAACATACTCACCTTTGACACCCGCGTGGGTGTGCTCTTCCTGTCACTGCTCGCAGGCGTGCCTTGGGTGTATTTCGTCTTTGAATGTACGGTGCTGGAGGCCTTGCGCTACCACACCATCCATCGTCACGAAACATTCTGCAAACGTTTTGACCAAGAACTCCCAAATGAATCAGACTGAACCACACAACATAGCCCTGCTGCTGGCCGGCGGACTGGGCAGCCGCCTGAGTGACAAGTGCCCAAAGCAGTTTATCGAAATCGACGGGGAGTCGGTGCTGCTGCACACGATGAGAGCCTTCCAGCAACACCCCGACGTGACCGACATCCACGTGGTCTGCCTGCCACGCTGGCAAGAGTACGTCGAAGGACAGGCACGGCGAGGGACCATCACCAAGTTCCGCGGCACGCTGCCCGCCGGACAGACAGCCTATCAGAGCATCTGCCACGGCATCGAGGGACTGCTGCAGACGTATCGGGAACAGAACGAAAAAGACATCGTGCTGGTACACGATGCAGTGCGCCCGCTCATCAGCTACGAGATTATCAGCCGCAACATACAAGTGTGTCGCACACAGGGAAACGCCATCACCGGACTGTGGAGCAACGAGGCATACCTATGTACCACCGACGGACGGGAGTCGGGCAATTATATCCAGCGAGAACACCTCATGCGTGCACAGACACCACACACCTTCCCTCTCACGGAACTCGGACGTATCCTTGCCATCGCCCGCGAACAGGGCATCGAGGAGCATCAGTCGCTGTTCACGCTATGCAACGAGATACACTATCACCCCCTGCATATCGCACAGGGTGACATACTGAACTTCAAACTGACCGATCCGGGCGACATCAAGATATATCAAGCACTGAAGGGCCTCGTAATATAAGCCCGACACTCACCGCAAGGGGAGCAGGAAACGCAAAGAAAAACACCGCAGACCACACACTTTCTCAGGGGTTTACGCGATAAATATGTAATGATACAAGAGCGTAAACAAATTGTAAAACTAACGTAACACCCTCTATGATAGGCAATAGGAAAAAACTCACTACCTTTGCCTCCGAGTTCAATACGTTTTTATTATTAACCGCAAAAAAAGAAGAAAAGATGAAAGAGAAAATGAGACTGCTTGTGGCCCTGAGCGCCATTTGTTTTTCCATGTCGGCAACAGCCGGACGTGACAAACCCATCAACGTAGAAGAGCTGCCACCCACCGCGCAGCAAGTCATCAAACAACACTTCGCAAACCAAAAGGTAGCACTCGTGAAAGCCGACTCGGAACTGCTCGATAAGGAATACAACGTGAGATTTCTCAACGGAGACCGCGTGGAATTCGACCGCAATGGGGAGTGGGAGGAAGTAGATTGCAAGAACAGTCAAGTACCCACCGCCCTCGTGCCCACCGAAATAGCCCGCAAGATCGACGACCTCTACCCCCAGGCAAAGGTACTGCAGATGAGCCGGGACAGAAAGGAGTACGAAGTGAAACTCTCCAATCGCGTAAAACTGGAGTTCGACACTCAGTTCAGACTCGCAAAGATTAAAGACTGAGACCACCACTGGAAGATACGCATCCAGCCACACGGAAAGGCAAAAGGCATAAAACAAAGAAACCCTCCGGCCGGAAAGGCTGAAGGGTTTCATGAAAAGACGGCGGCTACCTACTCTCCCACGGGTGTGCAGTACCATCGGCGCTAGACGGGCTTAACTTCTCTGTTCGGAATGGGAAGAGGTGGAACCCCGCAGCAATAGCCACCTGAAATAGCGTGACATAGATAATACACAAGAAAACGAAGCGAACTGAAAGTATGCCCAACACTCGGCGAGGAACCGAAAGATTCGGGCTATTAGTAAGGCTCGGCTTTGACGTCACCGCCTTTACACCTGCCTCCTATCAACGTCCTCGTCTCGGACGACCCTCATAAGGAGATCTAATCTTGCGGCCGGCTTCGCGCTTAGATGCTTTCAGCGCTTATCCGATCCGGACGTGGATACCCGGCGATGCACCTGGCGGTACAACCGGTAGACCAGCGGTCCGTCCGGCACGGTCCTCTCGTACTAGTGTCAGAGCCGCGCAAATCTCCTGCGCCCACGATAG
>CAMHPC010000182.1 GCA_946186945.1 uncultured Prevotella sp. | reverse complement strand
ATCAGGGTGATAAAGATGCTTTTTTTCATTGTCGTATGTTTTAATGGTTTATTTGCTCTTTTCTTCTCACGGTGCAAAAATAAAACTAAATTTCCGGCTGCTTTCATGGTGTTTCCCTATTTCGATGTAGGGATTTGCCTAAAAGATACAAAAAACAGTGACCCGACACCAGATTTTCACAAACCCGAGGGAGGCCACTGCTCGCATTTACACTATGTTCTTATCTCGTCAATCCACGCGTGTATGAGGGCTGTAAACCTGTGCTTCCTACGGCATGAAGAATATGCTGTGGCGGCGTACGGTCGGTGTGTGATATGTATCGACCATGAGCCCAACCCTCGAGGCCCTAAACTTCGGTCGATTGCAAAATGGCAGGTCTTCTGACTCGTAGCCCGGGTGGCCAACTCCTTCCCAGCTCTCATGGCCAGTGGATACACCGTTGGAACCGCTAATCGGCTACTCACAGCAGCGGGACTGTCCAGGACTCTCACCTGTGTTCCCTTTTAATCATATCCCCGATAGAAGGGGGCTATGAACCATCTGCGCTGCGAAAGTACAAAAAAAAAATGTCGAAGCAAAATTTTATTTCATTTTTTTTGCTCCGACAACGTATTATGTATATTCTCCAATAAAGTCCTTACTCCTTGTTGGCGCGCTTGCGCTCGTTATGGTCGAGTATTATCTTGCGCATGCGCACTGCCTTGGGAGTACACTCCACATACTCGTCGGCCTTGATGTACTCTAACGACTCCTCCAACGACAGTACCACCTTGGGCACTATGCGCGCTTTCTCATCGCTGCCCGAGGCACGCACGTTGGTCAACTGCTTAGCCTTGGTCACATTGATTATCAGGTCATTGTCGTGCACATGCTCGCCCACCACCTGACCGGCGTATACCTCCTCGCCAGGGTCTATGAAGAACTTGCCGCGGTCCTGTAACTTATCTATGGAGTAGGCAAAAGCGGTGCCGGTCTCCATCACTATCATCGAACCGTTCACCCTGCGCTCTATCTCTCCCTTGTAAGGCTGATACTCCTTGAAACGGTGTGCCATGATAGCCTCACCCTGCGAGGCGGTTAGCACGTTGGTGCGCAGGCCGATGATGCCGCGTGAGGGCATGTCAAAGGCTATGTTGGTGCGCTCACCCTGGGTCTCCATGCTGGTCATCTCACCCTTGCGACGCGTCACCATGTCTATCATCTTCGAGGCAAATTCCTCGGGCACGTTGATGGTCAGTTCCTCTATGGGCTCGCACTTCACACCGTCTATCTCTTTGTATATCACCTGGGGCTGACCCACCTGCAACTCGTAACCCTCACGGCGCATGGTCTCTATCAGCACACTCAGGTGCAACACACCTCTACCACTCACCAACCACTTGTCGGTGTTGTCCTCAAAGGGCTGTACACGAAGGGCGAGGTTCTTCTCCAATTCCTTCTGCAGACGGTCGTTGATATGGCGAGAGGTGCACCACTTGCCTTCCTTGCCAAAGAAAGGGCTGTCGTTGATGGTAAACAGCATCGACATGGTGGGCTCGTCAATGGCTATCGGGGGCAGGGGCTCGGGATGCTCGGCATCACACAGGGTGTCGCCTATCTCGAAATGCTCCAGACCGATGATAGCGCAGATGTCGCCGCTCTTCACCTCATGGGTCTTCACATGACCCATGCCCTCAAAGGTGTGCAACTCCTTGATGCGGGTCTTCTCCTGACTGCCGTCGCGGTGTGCCACTACGATGTTCATACCCTCGGTCAGGGTGCCGCGATGCACCCTGCCTACTGCTATACGACCGGTATAACTGCTGTAGTCCAATGAGGTGACCAACATCTGCACACTGCCTTCTATCACCTTAGGGGCTGGTATCACCTCTATTATCTTGTCGAGCAGATAGGTGATATCGCCAGTGGGGGTGTTATAGTCTTCACCCATCCAACCATTCTTTGCGGAGCCATACACCACGGGGAAGTCTAACTGGTCCTCTGTGGCATTGAGAGAGAACATCAGGTCGAACACCATCTCGTACACTTCCTCAGGCCTGCAGTTGGGCTTGTCCACCTTGTTCACCACCACTATGGGCTTCAAACCGATTTCAAGGGCTTTCTGCAATACGAAACGGGTCTGAGGCATCGGACCCTCAAAGGCATCTACCAACAGCAGACAACCATCCGCCATGTTGAGCACACGCTCCACCTCTCCGCCAAAGTCGGAGTGCCCCGGGGTGTCTATGATGTTGATCTTCACTCCTTTGTATTGTATGGATACGTTTTTCGACAGTATGGTGATACCGCGCTCACGCTCCAAATCATTGTTATCCAGTACCTGACTGCTTAGGTTCTGCCCCTCACGAAACAGATTGCCTGCCAGCATCATCTTATCTACCAACGTGGTCTTGCCATGGTCCACATGTGCTATAATGGCAATATTCCTTATATCTTGCATCGTTTTCTTTTTTTGCGCTGCAAAGGTACTGCAAACCATAGACAATACAAAATGTGTGGCACATTTTATTGTTTCCTGCACGCTATTTCTTCCAAATACTATAGCGAGATTGTTTGGCACGTTAAAAAAATTACTCTAACTTTGCAGCGGTTTTATATATGACTCTCAACACATAATAAATTGCAAAATATGGATAGGGTAGAACAAATTAGTACATACAAGAACAGTCAACCCTTTGTGGAGATAATGGACTCTACACTGCGCGACGGCGA
>CAMHPC010000181.1 GCA_946186945.1 uncultured Prevotella sp. | reverse complement strand
GTTCGCCAGCCACTCCGAGGGGCAACAACTGACCATCGGGACTCACTACGAACATCCAGTTGTTGGGCAGGGTCTTGCCCACAGGGATATTACGATACTCACGTCCGGTCTCAAGGGGATATACCGAGGTGTGGTCGGTACACTCGGTGGGACCGTATACGTTGATTATCTGGGGATGACCGCTGCTCACCACACCTGTCAGTTTCTCACCGCCGGCGGTGATGTAGCGGGTGGGCAACTGGTAGTTGTCCAGCATCATCATGGCGAGCGAGGTGGTGAAACCGCAACCGGTGCACTGGTGGTCTACTATGAACTGGTACACTTGGTCCAGGTCCTTGCGTATCTCACTGGGCATGATGTGCAGACTGCCGCCCACGGTCAGTATGGCGTAGGTGTCCTCTACGTGTGCCACAAATGAGAAGGCACGGTGCGAGGCTATGCGGTCTTCGGCACTGTGGTGATAGATGCTCTTGATGCTCTCTATGAAGTTCCATAGTCCTGCCTGATGCAGTACCACTCCCTTGGGCTTGCCTGTAGAACCTGAGGTGTATATCATGTATGCCTGTCCGTCGGCTGTGGAGAGGTCTACGGGGGTGGTGTCGCGCTCGCTGTCAGCCGTCGACATCAGGTCGTCTATGAACAGCACGTTCACTTTCTCACGGTCCACTACCAGTCCTTCTTCGCCACATTTGCGGGCCAGTTCGGCATGGGTGGTTATCAGCACACGCGCCTCCGAGTCTTCCAGCATATACTGCAAACGGTCTACGGGATAGTCTGTGTCAAGTGGTGTGTAGGCGGCACCTGCCTTGTGGGTGGCTATGATGGAGAGGGGGAAGTACCAGGTACGCTCCAGAAGCAATGCCACGAAGTGGTCGCGCTGCACACCTGCTTCTATCAGTGTGTGGGCTATGTAGTTGGAGGCGGCATCCAATTCCTTATAACTGTGGTCGCCGGTGTGGTCGTTCACTGCCACACGCCAGGGATTGGCTGTGGCACACTCAACAAATGCCTTGACAAAGGTCTTCTCTATGTCTACGTCCAGGAAGTTGCCTGCCGAATAGTCTATCACCGACTGAATGCCTGCTGCATCGAGTAGGGGGATGCTGCGCATGTCGGCAGAGGTGGGTGCTTGCTCACAGATGATCTGTAGCATGGTGAGCATGGTACGCATGTCGCGCTTGGAGTAGAGGGAGGGATTGTACCTTGCCACCAACCGGTATTTGCCTGCCTGGTCGGAAGGGTTCACTGATACCATGAGGGGCATCTTTGCCGTATCCAGCATCACGTCCATCATCTCAAAAGTATCATTGCCTTCGTTGTTGCCTTCTACTCCCACCTGATATTCGTACATTATCTCGGCACGCACATGGTGACGCTCCACCATCTTGGTGAAGGGGTAGAAATCGTATGACTGGGTCTGCTGAAACTGGCGCTGCACGTCTTCCACTGCCTGGCGCAGGTCGCGCTTGCCACTCTCGGCATCCCATGAGGCTGCCACGGGCACAGTCTTTACAAACATACCCATGATGTCGAGCATACGGGCATCGCTGCGACCGTTGTTTATAGAGGTGATCATCACATCCTGTTCGCGTGTCACATTGTGCAGAAGATGCAGAAATAGTGTCAGGAAGTAGTTACCTTGGGTAAATCCGTTCTCTCTGCAGAAGGCATCTATTGCCGTGGCTTCCACATCCACATACTCTATGCCAAGTGCTGCATCGGTGGTCCCGTCTATGGAGTGGGGCCATACTGTCACCTCTCTGCCGGTGAGCATATTGTCGAAATATTGCTCTGCTTCCTGATAGTGTTCGGAGTGTGTCAGTGCCTCTTCGTCCAGGGCATGGTCAAAGGCGGTATAGGTCTCTACCTGCAGTGCCTCGCCTGCGTAGGCTCGCTCCAGGTCTGCCATGAACACTTGTACGGAGAGTCCATCGTTTATGATGTGGTGTATGTCTGCCAATACGTATACTGTGTCGGCATGCTTGTACAGTTCTATGCGGTAGAGGTCGCCCTCCAACAGATTGAATGGCTGCACGCGCTCCTGCATGAAGGATGGCGTGGGTTCTGTCTCTGTCTCCGTCACACTCAGGTTCACCGCTGCCTCGTCGCGCCGCACTTGCACT
The DNA here is from genome assembly GCA_946186945.1 of uncultured Prevotella sp. GTDB lineage: Bacteria > Bacteroidota > Bacteroidia > Bacteroidales > Bacteroidaceae > Prevotella. Next base: position 592 of record CAMHPC010000181.1, on the reverse strand, counting down.
ATGTCGCCGTCGCGCTGTTCCAGACGGGTCTTTATGTATGGATGGGCGTCTACTACGGCTGTGAGTGCCTGCTGCAAGCGCTCCACATCGGTGCACTTCATCTTCCATACCAATGGTATGTTGTACTGTGTGGTGTCGGGATTCATCTCCCAGTCCAGATATACCACGCGCTGGTTCTCGGTGATGGGGTAGTAGGCTCGCTTCTCGTGCACGGTGAGGGTAGAAGCCTGTTCGCCGCTTCCTGCTTGCTGTGCCAGGGCACGGATGACAGGGGTGGAGAGTATGCTCTTCGTGGGAATATTCAGTGCCAATTCCTGCTGGATGGTGGCACTTAGGCGCATGGCGGTCAGCGAGGTCAGTCCCATGGATATCAGGTTGCTGGTCACACCAAACTGGTCGTGCTTCAACAATTGCACGGCTATGTCGTATATCTGCTGCTCCAACTCACTCTCGGGCATCACTATGCGTTCCGACTTGATTGCTGGCTCGGGCAGCATCTTGGTGTTCACCTTGCCGTTGGGGGTCAGGGGCATCTCGTCCAACTGCATATAGCCGGTGGGCACCATATAGTCGGTCAGACTCTCTGCCAGGA
>CAMHPC010000180.1 GCA_946186945.1 uncultured Prevotella sp. | reverse complement strand
CCCCTCGGTGAGCATCACCATGGGCGACTTCGACGAAGACTACAAGGGACTGCTCTACCGCACTGACGATGCGGGTTACGACACCACACCTGTCTACCACTTCGAGGTGGACAACTCCGAGAGCGACGGCACCGTGTACGACACTCAGGGCAGGAAGGTGCAGGAGAAGAAGGACCTGAGCAAATTGCCCAAGGGTGTGTACATCTCTGGTGGTAAGAAATTCATAGTGAAATGACAGTGACAACATACGATAAACACATTACAGACATGAGCAAGAAACACTATATATCACCCCTCACTGAAGTAATAAGTGTGACGGTAGAGACGTCACTGCTGCAGGAATCATTCTGGACATTGCAAGGCCTCATAGGTGGCGACCCCACTGACAAGCATAAGATAGAAATCGTAGAGGGCGACCCCACTGACCCAGATATCCGCTTCGCCCCCAGCGTGTCGCTGTGGGATGACCCCGAAGAGGAGGAGGACGACAAATACCACCTGTAACAAGAGTAATCGGAGTAATCAGAGTAATCGGAGCGTTCAGAGTACTCCGATTACTCTTTTTTTTGTATCTTTGCAGCGCAAACAGAGCATCACACACGATAGACTTATGAAGAAAGAGGAATTGAGGATAGTGTTTATGGGCACACCCGAGTTTGCCGTTGGCAGTCTGCGTGCCCTTGTAGAGGGCGGCTATAATGTAGTGGCAGTAGTGACCCAGCCCGACAAGCCCGTGGGGCGTCACGGCAGTGTGCTTCAGGCTCCCGAGGTGAAGCGATATGCCGAGGCTCATGGCTTGCCCGTATTGCAGCCGGTGAAGATGAAAGACCCGGAGTTTGTGGCGCGTCTGCGTGACTATCGCGCCGATGTGCAGGTGGTGGTGGCATTCAGGATGTTGCCCGAGGTGGTATGGAGCATGCCGCGTTTCGGCACGTTCAACGTGCATGCCGCCCTGCTGCCCCAGTATCGCGGTGCCGCCCCCATCAACTGGGCGGTGATCAACGGCGAGGAGCAGACCGGCGTCACCACCTTCTTCCTCGACCACGACATTGACACCGGCCGCATCATCATGCAGCGGCCCTACCCCATCGCCCCCGACGCCGATGCCGGCATGGTGTACGACGGACTGATGACCTTGGGTGCCGAGATATGCCTGGAGACCATAGACCTGATACTGGCCTGCGATGGCAAGGTGGAAACCACCGCCCAGTCACAATACATAAAAGAAGGCGAAGAGCTTCGTGGTGCCCCAAAGATATACAAAGATACCTGCAAGATAGACTGGTGTCAGAGCTGCCGTCGGATATATGATTTCATCCGTGGGATGAGTCCATCGCCTGGTGCATGGACAGAGGTCAAACAGGAAGGCAAGCCATCTATAGTGATGAAGATATACAGCAGCAGCGAAACCGACGAGCCATGCCCTGGTGCCGAGCCTGGCACCATGAAGGTGGATCGCCGTCGCTTGCTTGTGGCCACTGCCGATAGATGGCTGAGCCTAGGCATCATACAGATGGCTGGCAAGAAGAAGATGGCAGCCAATGATTTTGTGAATGGGTACAGGCTGTGATAGGCTATCCTAGGAGTGCCTAGGATATCCTAGAATAGCCTAGTTTTTTCCTAGAATAGCCTAGTTTTTCCTAGAATAGCCTAGGATTATTATTTTGCTTCTCCTTCGCCGTAGATGAAGGCAGCCATGCCTGCGGGATAGTCGAAGATCTCCTCCGGGCGGAAGAAGCGAGCCAGTTCTATGGCAGCATTCTCCACCGAGTCGGAGGCATGCACTATATTCTGCTGGTTGCTCACCGAGAGGTCACCGCGGATGGTGCCGGGGGCGGCGGCGCGTCCGTTGGTAGCACCCGTCATAGTGCGCACCACCTGCACAGCCTCCACACCACTGAGGGCAAGAGCCACCACAGGCGATGCCTGCATAGAAGCGGCCAGCGAGGGGAAGAAGGGTTTGTCTACGAGGTGAGCATAGTGTTCGCGCAGTATCTCGTCAGAGAGTTGCATCATCTTCATGCCTGCAATGCGCAGTCCGCGCTGTTCAAAACGTTTGATGACCTCACCCATGAGTTGACGCTGCACGCAACTGGGTTTTAGTAATACGAGAGTTGTTTCCATATTGTATAAGACTTGATATAATGAATTAGATGTGCAAAAATACTCAAAAATAAATAAAAGGTACTATTATATCGGAAAAAATATGTATTTTCGCGCCGTGAAACTACTCATTGTACAAGGAAACGACAGAAAGCAAGCAAACAACCCACATACATTCTTATGGAATTTGAACTCATAGCCAAGACATTCATGGGTCTGGAGCCCATCTTAGCGCGTGAACTAACCGAATTAGGTGCCAACAACATACAGATAGGTCGCAGGATGGTATCCTTCACTGGCGACAAGGAGATGATGTACCGTGCCAACTTCCAGTTGCACACCGCCATCCGCATACTCAAACCCATATCCCACTTCCGTGCCCGCTCTGCCGATGATGTGTACGACAACGTGAAACGCATAGACTGGACCCGCCACCTGCGCCAGGACCAGACCTTCACCGTAGACAGCGTGGTATTCAGCGATGAGTTCCGCCACAGCAAGTTCGTGTCGTACAAGGTGAAGGATGCCATAGTAGACCAGTTTCGCGAGAAGACGGGTCAGCGCCCCAACATCTCCGTGACCAATCCCGACATCCGTCTGAACATGCATGTGGCAGAGGACCACTGCA
>CAMHPC010000179.1 GCA_946186945.1 uncultured Prevotella sp. | reverse complement strand
GTGTGGTATGGCAAGGCGTAGTTCTTCTGCTTGATTTGCTCCAGCGCCTCATGTGCCGTGCCGTTGACCTTCAGTTCCAGGACATAGGTGGTGTCGGGCATATAGACTACCAGGTCTGTTCTACCACCTGCCACCTTAACCTGCGTGCGCACATAGACATTGAGCATAGAGAAAATAAGGTAGAGCGTATACTCGTAAAAACCTTCCTTCGTGGCAGCCTCAGCGAGTTTCTTCTTGAAACCCTCCACGTAAGGAATACCCGCTAAGTATGCCTGCATCTCCTGCAGGGCGAGGTTGAGGTCGTGCTTCCTCAATGCCATCCAGAACTTGGCAGCAAAGCCCAACTGCACATTGCCTATCTCCAGACCGGTGTAGGTGGGTAGCAGTCCCTGAGTAAATCCACGGCGTACCTCCTGATTGGGTATTGCCAATGAATAAGACTCCATGTATCGGTCATAGCCCTTGATGGTAAGGTAGCCGCTCTGATAGAGCAGTGGCAGGGCGGTGGTCATTGCCTCGGTGGGCACATCGAAAGAAGTAGCGGGTTCATCGAGCGAGTCGAGTTGTGTGATGTCCGTGCGGAACTTCTGCATCTGGCGGATGAGATAGGAGGGCGTGCCTGAGGCAAACCAACCTGTACTCAGTTCACGGTCCATAAAAGCATTCAGCAGGCTGAACGGATTGTAGATATCGGGGGAAACCTTTGCAAAGTGATACCCGTCGTACATCTCCTTAACCTTTCGGAACATCTCGTCCCATGAGCATTCGTAGGCTTCTGCCATGCGGGCAATATCCTCCTTGAAGCAGGTCTTCACCTCTTCCTCCGTGATGCCGCAGATGGCAGCGAAGTCGGGATGCATGGTAGCGTTCTTCAGGTTGTTGATGGTGCTGAATATGCTGAGTTGCGAAAATTTAGTGATGCCGGTGATGAAACAGAACTTGATGTAGGGGTCGAGAGCCTTCAGAGGCACATAGAACTCCTGCATCACGCGGCGGAAGTCTTTCAGGTTCTCCTCTTCATGCAGCACCTCCAGCAGCGGAGCGTCATACTCGTCGATGATGACAGCCACCTGCTTACCGGTCTGTTCGTAGGCACGGCGCACCAGACCAGTAATTAGTCCACCGGGGGTAGTCTCCACTTCTTTCTTCCCATACAGTTCCGTATAAGGGTCGAGCATCAGCATGATTCGCTGACTGAGGGACTCTGCCGTGGCCTGACTCTTGCACACACTGAGATCCAGATGCAGCACGGGATACTGTTCCCATTCCTGCTCCAACTGCATGATCTTCAGTCCCTCGAACAGTTCTTTGCGCCCCTCGAAATAGGAGACAAGCGTGCTCGAGAGCAGCGACTTGCCGAAGCGGCGCGGACGGCTCAGGAAGACATACTTACTCTGATTGGTGAGATTCCAAACCAAGTCAGTCTTGTCAACATACACATATCTTCCCCTGATAATCTCAGAGAATGTCTGTATCCCTAAGGGATATCTGCGCTGTAGTTTCGTTGTCATCATCGCCTTCTATTATACTTTCTGCAAAGATACGAAAAGTTCTGCAAAAGGGTGCATGGTTGCATAACTTTTCGAAAAAATATGATTCTGTACATGGTGGCCAGTGTAAAGTTTCTCATTATCTCTTCAGACATGTAAAAGTGCGAAACGCATCATTATCCGTAGTGAAGGTTAAATAAGTGACACACAGTATTGTCATGTCCCGTTTTTTATGTAATTTTGCTGCGCAAAAGGAAAAAATTAAAAAAAGGATATAACATTATGGACAAAGAGAAACAGACATTGGCACAGCGACTGCTTGAGGTAAAGGCAATAAAACTGCAACCCAACGCACCCTTTACATGGGCAAGCGGATGGAAGTCGCCCTTCTATTGTGACAACCGCAAGACACTCTCCTTCCCCGACCTGCGCACCTACGTAAAGGAACAACTCACTCAGGCAGTGCGCACGCACTTCCCACAGGCAGAGGCTGTGGCAGGAGTTGCCACCGGAGCCATAGCCCAGGGTGCCCTGGTGGCAGATGCCCTTCAGATGCCCTTCGTATACGTGCGAAGCAAACCCAAGGATCACGGCATGGCCAACCTGATAGAGGGTGAACTGACCCCGGGAGCACGGGTGGTGGTGGTAGAAGACCTTATCTCTACCGGTGGCAGCAGTCTGAAAGCCGTGGAGGCACTGCGACAAGCAGGATATGAGGTGGTGGGCATGGTGGCATCATACACCTACGGATTTCCCGTGGCAGAACAGGCCTTCGCCGAAGCCGGCGTGACACTCGTCACACTGACCGACTATGAGCATGTGGTGGCAGAGGCCCTGGCCACAGGATATATAGCAGAGAGCGACACAGCCCTGCTGCACGCATGGCGTGAGGATCCCGCACACTGGATGCAGAAATAACACACACACTCATATATACATTATGGAATGTAAGTTTGAAAGTAGCGTGCGCATGATAGATGCGCCGCAACAGGTGGTATACGACAACCTGAGCGATTTGACCAATCTGGAGCGTATAAAAGACCGTATGCCCGAAGACAAGATACAGGAGTTTACCTTCGACCGCGACTCCCTCTCCGTATCGGTGTCGCCCGTGGGCACCATCAAATTGCGTATCATAGAGAGAGATGAGCCCAAGTGCCTGAAGTTTGAGACGGAAGAATCGCCCATTCCCTTCTTCTTCTGGATACAACTGCTGCCTGTGGAGGCAGAGACATCGAAAATGAGGC
>CAMHPC010000178.1 GCA_946186945.1 uncultured Prevotella sp. | reverse complement strand
CTGCCACAAAGATACAATAAATATTTGTATTTCCGCAATTTTTTTACGGAAAATGATATTGCCTTACATCTTCTTCCTCAGCATTTCCAAAATCTTTTCAAATCTCACAAAGACAAATGATATTTTGAACGATTTTGAATAGATTTGTATGATTTCTGCTTCGAAGAAGCACTATAGAAAACAAATTTTGTTATATCGAACTTAAGTTTGTTTAATTCTTTTGGGTCGCTGCGCTCGAAATTTAATTTTGGATTTTTGGGTCGCTGCGCTCGAAATTATAAAAAAATTGATTCGAAAAATTATAAAACGGATAGACGACAATGCGCCCCAAAGGGGCAGTGAGCACCAAGCCCAGGGCAGCGCCCTGGGCTGACTGCTCATTGGCCTTTCAGGCCGTGTTTTCTCTCACGCAACAGCCTGTGCTGAGTGCTCATTGGCCTACCATCCCCATTTGTCGTACTCTGCATTGATGCCACCCATCAGCAGCCATGCTGACAGTGTCTGTCCATAATGTCTGAGCAGGGCTGCGGGCGAGTTCACTCCATTGAGGGTATTCAAAGCCGCAGCATTCTCACTCTCTTTCGGGGTAGAGAGGTACGTAATGACTTCTACGAGATCATCGGCTGTGATGCCAGAGTCGTTGAGCATTTCAAATAGGTCGGCGATGGTCAGACCTGCCTTGTCCAGTGCGTCGGAGAACTTGGTAAACACCTCGAAGATGTCAGTGCTGCCAGAGGCACCTTCACCTCCAGCCTTGCGCAGGTCGATGCCTAAGGTTTCCAGCAATTGGATGATCCTCAGCAGGTTCAGGTTCTGCACCACGGCACGGAAGTAGCGGTTCTGCTCACCCTCGTAGTAGAGGACAGGCCATATCTGTATGGCTGCGGCGGTCTGGATGAACCAAATAGCCGCCAGTGCATGGTGGTCCAGTTTGATTACCACGTGGTTGGTCTGCAGAGAGGTCTTGCCTGGCAATATGCTGGACGTGAAGCCTTTTGCCTGCATCCAGGGGATGATGCAGCGCCCTGCCTGTATGGGTACTACGTTGTCGTGACGGCCATGAAACAGGAAGTAGTTGCGCTCCGTGTCTGGCTCCCAGCCGTCCATCAGGCTCAGTTCCTGCATCTTCCCGGTGATCACCTGTGTGGCCTCATTCTCCAAGTCGAGATAGTCGGACTGGAGGATGTATTCCATATCATCGGTGCCGATGAGTTCATTGATTTCTGCCGTGGTGTAGTTCATGTCGAGTATCCAATCCTGGACATGTGATGCCAATGGTTCGTGGAACACCTTCTTGTAGTCGAGTCCCAGTTGGTAGTTCTCATTGAGTGCCACGATGGCCATGACTATACCAGAGGGGTAGTCGGTATGTCCGGCATTGATCAGTTCGGAATACATCTTCACCAGGTCGAGTGGTGAGCTGCCGGCAAAGGTCTTGTCGAAGGTGATGCCCTTCTGTTTGTACTCCGTATCGCATAGTTTGCTGATGAACATGGCATCCGTGCCACCCTGTGAGTAGCCTATATTGAAGAGGTATTTGCCCTGGGGAATACTCTGGTCGGTCATCAGTTGTCGGGCTGCTATCAGACCGTCGAGGGAGTTGCGGGCGTTCACGTCGCCGCAGAGGTATGCCTGGGGGCGGTCGGCACTGGAGCCGAAGCCCACGCAGTCGCTCATCACGAGGACGTAGTTAGGCTTGAGCGGACTGGCCAGTAAGGCGTTTGCTCCGGTTTCTCCTGCCACCGAAGGTGTCTCTTTACTCGCGCCGAAGGTATGGTGATTGTATAGCAGTACGCCGTCGCAGGGGTCAGTGCCGTCGTAGATGTTCTGTGGTATCTGTATGATACCGCTGATGGTCACGGTGTTGCCCTGAGGATCGCTCGAGGGATACTCATAGAGGATGTGGTGAACATCGCGGGTGCCGAGTTTGAGGTCTGAAACCTCAAACACGATGGTGGTGTCACGTTCGGCGAGTATCTTGTATTCAGTGCCTTGTGCGCTGGCTGCCGTGGTCATCGACGCCAATACCATCATTGTGAATATCATTTTCTTCATGGCGCAGTATTATTTTATGATATGTTTGAAGGTTCCTTTATCGTTTTTCTCGATGACGACACCTTTGTCGATGACGGTTTCGATGCGTCGTCCATTCAGGTCGAACAACTGGCGAGCATTGCCGTTGGCATCAGACTGTGGCACAGACACTATTCCTGTGACTGACTCTTTTTCGCTGTCGGTCCACTCGAAGACAGCACTCACTGGGAAGTGGTCGCCTAAGGGCTTGCCGTCGCACTGATAGTCCACCATGTCGCGTTTGTAAGCTACGGCCTTCAGTTTTTGGCCCTCGGTGGGATTGATGTAGATTATTTTGTCGTAACAATCGCCATCTACTTCGTATTCTTCCCTTTCGATACCGGTAGTGATCTCGCGCAGTTCAGGATACATACCTTCGTGCATCAGTTCCACCCATACATCGCTGGCTGTGGCCCTGCCTGTGGCATTTATCGCGTCGATGAAGTCGTCGTGGATGGTGTCGCGTACGTAGAAACTGTTCAGGTCGCCAACGATGATGACGGGGCGCTCATCAAGTTTCTCCATGATGTCATCGCGCAATTGTATCCACTCTCCGCGACGTGCCTCACGGTCTTTCTGGTCCGTGCCGTCGAACACGTCGTTTCTGTCACTGGCATCCATGTGCATGTTGTAGACCACCAGCCGTCGGCCGGAGGCGAGGGTGAGTTCA
>CAMHPC010000177.1 GCA_946186945.1 uncultured Prevotella sp. | reverse complement strand
CCTGCTGCCTGCTTACAGCAAGTTGTCGAGCATACGCCTACACAGCGAGGAGTTTGCCAAGACTCCGAAGAAGAGTATCAAGCGCTACCTGTACCAGTCTGCCGGATGACGGTGCTGTGGCGAAGAAGTAAAGACACTGAATGAATAATATACGTAATTTTTGCATCATAGCACACATCGACCATGGCAAGTCTACCCTGGCCGACCGTCTGCTGGAACACACCAATACCATCCAGATCACCGAAGGTCAGATGCTGGATGACATGGACCTGGAGAAGGAGCGTGGCATAACCATCAAGAGTCATGCCATACAGATGGAGTATGAGCATGAGGGTGAGAAATACATGCTCAACCTGATAGACACTCCGGGACATGTAGACTTCTCGTACGAGGTATCTCGTTCGATAGCAGCCTGCGAGGGTGCCCTTCTGGTGGTAGACGCCACCCAGGGAGTGCAGGCACAGACCATCTCCAACCTGTATATGGCCATAGACCATAACCTGGAGATTATACCCGTGATAAACAAGATAGACATGCCGAGTGCCATGCCTGATGAGGTGGAGGACGAGATAATAGACCTGATAGGCTGTGAGCGTGAGGATATAATACGTGCCTCGGGCAAGACGGGCGAGGGTGTGGAGGATATACTGCGTGCAGTAGTGGAGCGCATACCCCACCCCAACGGAGACCCCGATGCCCCGCTTCAGGCACTGATTTTCGACTCTGTATTCAACTCCTTCCGCGGTATAATAGCCTATTTCAAGATACTCAACGGCAGCATAGCCAAGGGCGACAAGGTGAAGTTTTTCAATACCGGCATGGAGTATGACGCCGATGAGGTTGGAGTGCTTAAGATGGACATGATACCCCGTGGGCGACTGACCACAGGCGAAGTGGGTTATATCATCAGCGGCATAAAGGATGCCAAGGAGGTGAAGGTGGGCGACACCATCACCCATGTACAGCGTCCGTGCAGCGAGGCGATAGAGGGTTTCCAGGAGGTGAAGCCAATGGTGTTTGCCGGTGTATATCCCATAGACCCCACGGACTATGAGAATCTGCGTGCCTCGCTGGAGAAGTTGCAACTCAACGATGCGTCGCTGTCGTTCTCGCCCGAGTCATCGGTGGCATTGGGATTCGGTTTCCGCTGCGGCTTTTTAGGTCTGCTGCACATGGAGATCATTCAGGAGCGTCTGGATCGAGAGTTTGACATGGACGTGATAACCACGGTGCCCAACGTGTCGTACATGGTGTATGACAAGCAGGGCGGTGTGCGCGAGGTGCACAACCCCTCCGGACTGCCTGAGGTGACGATGATAGAGCATATAGAGGAGCCGTACATCAAGGCCTCTATTATCACTGCAGCCAACTACATCGGTCCGATAATGACGCTGTGCCTGGACAAGCGTGGTGAGTTGATCAGCCAGGAATACGTTTCGGGCAACAGAGTGGAACTGAATTTCTACCTGCCCCTGGGCGAGATAGTGATAGACTTCTACGACAAGTTGAAGAGCATATCCAAGGGTTATGCCTCGTTCGACTATCACGTGTCGGGTTTCCGTCCCTCTCGTCTGGCAAAACTCGACATACTGCTCAATGGCGAACCTGTGGATGCTCTCTCCACCCTGACCCATCAGGATAATGCCGTGACCTTTGGCAGACGTATGTGCGAGAAGTTGAAGGAACTGATACCGCGCCAGCAGTTTGACATAGCCATCCAGGCAGCCATAGGTGCGAAGATCATAGCCCGCGAGACAGTGAAGTGCGTGCGCAAGGATGTGACCGCCAAGTGTTACGGTGGCGATGTGAGCCGCAAACGCAAACTCTTAGAGAAGCAGAAGCGTGGCAAGAAGCGCATGAAGCAGATAGGCAATGTGGAAGTGCCGCAGAAAGCGTTTCTGGCAGTGCTGAAACTCGACTGATATACATGATAACATATAATTCCCCTTTAAACCCCACAGACTATGAAAAGAACGGTAACACCTCCACGCGATATAGCACGCGAACTGGCGAGGAAATACAGTACTATGACACATGATGAACTGGATGTGTTGGAGAGCATCTTGGTGCCAATGAAATTTGCCAAGGGTGAGAAGATACTGCGCGAAGGCGAGATATGCAGATACATATACCATATAGAACATGGACTGGTGCGCCAGTACTATTACAAGCAGGACAAGGAACTGACTGAGCATCTGGGCACAGACAACAGTATAGTGATGTGCATAGAGAGCCTGTTTCGCGAAGAACCCACGTCCCTGCAGATGGAGGCTCTGGAGCCGACAATGATATACGCACTACCCAAGCAACGACTGGAAGAGGTGGCACTGCACAATGTAAACATTCAGATACTCTACAGGAAGATACTGGAGGAGTCGCTCATACTTTCACAGGTGCATGCCGACCTGGTGCGTTTTGAGACGGCTCAGGATCGCTACAGGAAGATGTGCAAGCTGATGCCTCAGGTGATACTGCGTGCACCGTTGGTGTACATAGCCAATTACCTGCAGATGACGCCAGAGACCCTCTCGCGCGTGCGTGCAGCCACATTGTTAGACTGATAAAGGGAGGAGATACGATGAGAAAAGCGATGACTGCTGTGCTGGCTCTGACGGCCATGATGCTGACCGTGGGCTGTCAGGAAAAGCTGGAGGACCGTGCAGAGCGTGAGTGCAGGGAGCAGACGGAGAAGAACTGTCCCACGCCGGTGGAGAATTTCGCATCGATGGACAGCATGACCTTTGAGCGGTCTACGCATACCATCGTACACCACTATTCGGTGTACGACCTTGCCGACGACAGTCTGGCCTTTGTGGGCAAAGAGGAGGAGATGCACCGCGAACTGG
>CAMHPC010000176.1 GCA_946186945.1 uncultured Prevotella sp. | reverse complement strand
TGGTGTTCAACAGGAAGTTCTACATCGTAGGTCCTGCTGTGAACGGCACTACCGACAACTGGGAAGAAGGCGCCATTGAGTTCCCCTACAACGCCACCAAGGGTTGCTGGGAGACGAGAGTGACCATGTACAACGGCAAGCCCTTCCGCTTCGCCATGGACAAGAAGATGACCAACTGCTTCGGTGAGAATAATGCCAAGCCGGCTGCGCCCAACACAACTGGATGGGCTATTGAGAATGGCGACTGGGAGACACAGTATTGCAACAAGTTGCTGTGGTACAATGAGGGTACAGAAGCACACAACAGCGGCATGTCTGACAATGACATCACCTTCAATCTGCCCGATGGCAGTTACGACATCAAGTTCTGGGCTACCTCAGGCAATGACGGCAACCCCAGCGAGGACCAGTCTCGTGTGTACTACACCATCGACCCGGAATATACATTCAAGGCACCTGGCAGCAGCTCAGTTCAGAACATCCTCAATCCTCTGGAGAGCGGTTACACCTACTACCGCACATTCTACTACATCCACTCACTGAAGTTGCCCAACGGCGTTAAGGCATACAAGATAACCGAGGTGGAAGACAACGGTTCATCAGCCAAGGCTGTGAAGAGCCTGGTAGCCAGTGCCGGACAAGTTCTCGACGGCAACACTCCCGTAATCCTGGCTTTGGATGGCACAGGACGCACTGGAACCATGGCTTCTGTGAAATTTGAGTTTGCAGGCGACCCCTTCCTGCAGGCAGTTGACGATGCAAATAATATGTTGAGAGGCTCGCTCAACTCAGAGCATCTGGAGAAGCAGGCAGTAGACGGCTCATATAACTACATCTTCGGATACAAGAGATTGAACGCCGACGATGCTGGTGTGACCCTCGGATTCTGGAAGCCCGGAACAGGCAACACTGCATTCTGCTCATCATATCTGAACTACAGTGAAGACGTCACCTATCCTGCCAACGGTCTGGTGATAGACTTTGACGAAGACGACCAGGTGGTGACCGGCATCAACGCCGCAGAGACAGAGAAAGCCGATAGCGGCGAATACTACAACCTGCAAGGCATACGCGTGGTTCCCACCCAGAAGGGCATCTACATACACAATGGCAAGAAAGTAATCATCAAATAAAGAATAGGAGGATATTAGAATGAAAAAGACATATATAACCCCCGACATGCTGGAGATAGACCTCGTGGCACGTAATTTGATGGATGTGGCAGACCTGTTGATACACTCTGGTGAGAACAATCAGAACCCAGGCAACAACGGCGATGACAGCGGTTCATTTGCTGATGAAGGTACGTTTGACGAGGAAGATGACGAGACACCTTGGGACAGACTGCACAATATAAACCTGTGGAACGACTGATACACCCACTATCACCTATAGCAAGACGGTTGCCAGCATACTGGCAACCGTCTGTTTTTATATAAATAATCTTAAAAACCTTGTCAGGTCATAAATATTTATTACATGTGCGCTCATGGCATACAGACTGAGCACACAGTCAGCCGACAACAGGCTGTTACGTTGGGTGACGGATAGAGACAGCGTGGCACTGATAGTGATAGAGGGTGAAGGTGAGGAGAGCATTGAACTCTTCCGTGCCGACACCATAGATGCCATGCTCCACACCTACATCACCCAAGGATGCCGTGGGACAAACATAGCCGATATGCTGCCCCTCTTGTGCCGTTGCATCCACGATGGCGACCCCGAGTCGTGGACCGACGATGTGCTGTCAGTGTTTGAGCACCGTCTGCTGTTGCATGCCGACCACCTGACAGACCACTCCGGCTTGCTAAGCGCCTACAGAGAGGGAGCAGACTGGCATGTGACCATGCGCGGCAAGAAAGTGGCAGTGATAACCCGCGACATACCCCTACCCCCACCCGCCGTGGTGGCACAGGAGGTATTGTCACATACAGAGCAACCACCCCAGACACCCACGCGAGAGAGTGTGACAGTGCCCCCACCAGTAATACCACCCCGCACCGTTGACAACATGCCAACACCCAATACAAAACCAGCAACCACGGGACCCACAGAGCGCAACAACGGCGGCTGCCTGCGAGCCCTGCGCATGTTCTTAGGACTGCTGATAGGCATAGCAATCGGTCTGGGAGCCATATACTTAGTAAACCATTACCTGTTGTAACCACAAGAAAAAAAGTAGAACGATGTATCAGATATATGTGGAGAGCAAGCATCGCGCCCATGTGCTGACCCTGAGTGCTGAAGCGCAGAAGGCAGAATCGGTGCTATGTGTGAACAGTGGCAATGCCGAGGAAGTGCTGCGATGGCGCCGTACCCCCCGTCTGGTGAGCGGCGGCGGCACCGATGATGACCGCATGGCAGGCGTGCGCCGAGCATATACCGATGAAGAAGGAGCGATAGTAATAGAACTGAGCGACGACACCCTGGCAGACGCCGTGAGCGGCACCTTCGGCACACTGCGAGTGAAGACCGATGGCGACCACTACATCATGGAATGTCACGCCCCTGCCCACAAGAATGTGGAGCAGGAGATACTATTCCGCTACGGAGAGGAAGAAGCCCGAGTGCTGTTGACCATAGCCGATGCCGAGAGCGTGTATGACGTAGTGCTTGACTTTGGCAGCGAAGCCAGTCAGATGCTCATCAAGCGCTATCTGGAAACCGACGGTGAACGCCATGTATGCGACCTCTTCGGCGGCGTGCTGCACCATTTCTACCCCGGTGAGGAGCGCACCGAGCGACAGGACTACGAACAGCAGGACAGCGACCGCTACCTGTTTCGCAGCATCTTCCACCGTCGGCGTGGCAGTGCCGACACCTTGCCCGGCGAGGGAGCAGTGAGCGAGTTCATCTCCTCACCCCCCAGCGCCTCCGACCCCTATCTGCTGTTTGTGAACCGCCACGACGACCCCACATGCGGC
>CAMHPC010000175.1 GCA_946186945.1 uncultured Prevotella sp. | reverse complement strand
ATCGGAGGGAAAGGACAGTCTGATAGTAGGCGATGTGAAACAGAGCATCTACCGCTGGCGCAATGGCGACTGGCGTCTTCTGAGCGGTCTGGGAGCCTCCCTACCCCAGTCAGAGCAGAAGACGCTGGGCACCAACTGGCGTTCCGACCGCCGTATAGTGGAATTCAACAATGCCTTCTTCATGGCAGCCATCCGCCACGAGATGGAGATGCTGCGTGAAGAAGGAGTGAACGAAGCGAGCATAGAAGCCTTTGCCAATGCCTTCAGTTATGGCACCAGCACCCCCACCGCAGAACAGCGAGCACAGGGCATGGCGATAGAGCAGCGAGTGAAGCCCGGCAGCGCCGATGCAGGCATGGTGAGAGCCAGTATCTTTGGCAAAGACACCCCCGATGAATGTATATACGAGTATATGGGTAGTATGATAGGCGAACTTATGGCAGATGGCGCCAAGATGAGCGACATAGCCATACTGGTGCGCAGCAACCGCGAGATACCCCCCATAGCCGAGTGGTTCAGCAAGAACATGCCCGAAGTGCCCATAGTGTCGGAGTTGGCATTCCGTCTGGACTCCTCGCTGTCCGTCAGCACACTGGTGAGTGCCCTGCGTCTGCTCACCCATCCCGACGATGAACTGACGCGTGCCACCCTCATCCTGCAGTATCATGCCGTGAAGGGCGACGACAGCGACACGAACAGTCTGCTGCACAGCGGATGGAAAGAAGACGGCAGTCTGTTGCCCGAGCAGTTGAGCAGCGACCGCCAGCGCCTTCTCACCCTCCCCCTACCCGACCTGCTGAGCGAACTGCAGAGGATATTGTGCACCGAGCAGCGTAGCGACCAGTCTGCCTTTATCAGCACCTTCTTAGACCATGTGGGCACCTACTGCCAGAACTACGGTTCAGACATAGACCAACTGCTGAAGTATTGGGATGAACGCATGCATCAGGACACCATCAACAGCGAGGTGCCCAACGGCGTGCGTATACTCACCATACACAAGAGCAAGGGACTGGAGTACGACCATGTGATAATGCCCGACTGTGCATGGAAGATGGAGATGACCAATGGAAACGACATATGGTGCAAGCCGCAGATACCACTGCGAGCCCTGCCCATAGTATCGATACCCTACAGCAGCAGTCTGAAAGACACCTACTACCGCAACGACTATATGGAAGAGCATCTTCAGTTGACCGCCGACAATCTGAACCTGCTGTATGTGGCTTTCACCCGTGCCCGCAGCACCCTGACCATAATCGCCTGCAACGGCAACAAGAACACCCGTCTGCCACTGATAACCGACCTGCTGCCCGGCATGGCAGAGAGAATAGGCGAGATACGTGAGAAGGAGCACCTGCCCGAACCAGTGATAGAAGAGACGATACAGGAAAAGACTGATGATGAAGAGGTAGAGACAGAGAATGGCAACACGGACGAAGTGCATATGCCCGAACCCATCTACACCTTCTGCTACGGTGAATGGAAGGGCAGAGAGGAGAAAGAAGAGAAACAGACCGACAACCGTCTTCTGATGAGAGAAGAGAGCGAGGAAGTGGAATATCACACCTATCGCCAGGCAGCCAGGTTTATGCAAAGCAGAGAGAGCAGGCAATTTGTAGAGCCAGAAGAAGATGATGACGACGAGAACAAGTCGGCACGCATAGAGTATCTACGCCGCGGCAACATAGTGCACAGCATCTTCTCACGCATCAGCACCCTTGCCGACCTGCCCCGCGAGCGCAGCAGGCTGGAGAGCGAGGGACTGCTCTATGGCGATGTGATAAGTAGCGAGCAATTGAGCAAGTGGTTAGAACAACTGAGCAGCCACCCCCAGGTGCGAGAATGGTTCTCAGACCGCTGGCAAGTGATCACCGAGCGTTCGATACTGACCAGGAATGCCGATAACGGTCAGATAGAGAGTCGGCGCCCCGACCGTATCATCACCGACGGTGAGCGCACCATAGTGATAGACTACAAGACAGGCAGCCACCGCAGTGCTTACCACGAAGAGCACAAGAAACAGGTGAGCGAGTACATGACTTACCTGCGCCAGATGCACTACCCCAACGTAGAGGGTTATCTGTGGTATATGAAAAGTGGCAAGGTAGTAAAAGTATGACACTAAGAAAAAAAGACAAGACAATGAAGACATTCCTCCAACATGTAGCCGACGACATATACAGCGGCAAATACGGTGCCGACTATTCAAAAATCATGATAGTCTTTCCCAACAAGCGAGCCCGTCTGTTCATGAACGAGTATCTGTACGACCTGCACGGCAGTGCTCTGTGGAGTCCATCCTATGCCACCATAAGCGAATTGTTCAGCCGTTACAGCGACGAGACCCTTGCCGACCCCTTGTTGCAGGTGAGTGAGTTGCACAAGAGTTACACGGAGTGTACGCACCGTGCCGAGACCCTTGACCAGTTTTTCTCCTGGGGCGAGTTGCTGCTTTCCGATTTCGACGACATAGACAAGCACATGGTCGATGCCCGCAGTCTGTTCACCAACCTGCGCGACCTGCACGAGTTGGACAGCGTGAGTTACCTGACCCCCGAACAGCGTGCAGCACTGAAGGGTGGAAATGAGCTGTATTTTACATTCCCGAGCAAAGTCATACATATTTTTGATCCCGAGTCGGAAATGAGTCTTCTTTATAATGAAAATGAAGAAGACCAGTAAAACGTATGCTATGAAAAAGGCACTGGTGGAAACATCAGTGCCTTTTTTGCTGCCGCGTTTTTTCAGTTTTCAGGCGTAAGAACAACCGTTGTTACGGCGTTGGCAACCATGTTCATCCTGAAGGTATCCGACAAATGACCGGCTTGTTCACACAGTGCCCATTTCTCACCTTCTGCCATGCCTCCGGATGTCCGGTATGCCTCCATGGACCAATGATTTCCCATGGAAGTCAAGTCCAGTTCCAC
>CAMHPC010000174.1 GCA_946186945.1 uncultured Prevotella sp. | reverse complement strand
TGATTAGCAGACATTTAGATATAGAAGGGTAAAAAGATGAGACAGTTAAAGATTCAGAAGAGTATTACCAATCGTTCGAGTGAGGCATTAGACAAGTATCTGGTAGAGATAGGTCGTGCTCCACTCATCAGCATTGATGAAGAGATAGAACTGGCCCAGAAGATAAAGAAAGGCGGTCCTGAGGGCGAGCGTGCCAAAGACAAGTTGGTGACAGCCAACCTGCGTTTTGTTGTGTCCGTGGCCAAGCAGTACCAGCATCAGGGTCTGTCTCTCACCGATTTGATAGATGAGGGTAATATTGGACTGATAAAGGCTGCCCAGAAGTTTGACGAGACCCGTGGTTTCAAGTTTATCTCCTACGCTGTATGGTGGATACGCCAGAGCATATTGCAGGCGATAGCCGAGCAAAGCAGGATAGTGCGTCTGCCACTGAATCAGGTAGGTTCGCTGAGCAAGATCAATCATGAGATAAACCGTTTCGAACAGGAGAATCAGCGTCATCCCAGCATATCCGAGTTGTCGGAAGCCACCAATCTTGACGAGGAGAAGATAGGTCAGAGCATGATGGCCGATGGTCATCACGTATCGATAGATGCCCCGTTCCAGGATGGTGAGGAGAACTGCATGCTGGATGTGATGCCGAGTGGTGAGGACAGTCGTACCGACCGTTATGTAGACCACGAGTCGATGGCATTGGAACTGAACAGTGTGCTGAACAAGGTGTTGAAGGATCGCGAGATAACCATTATCCGCGAGTGTTTCGGCATAGGCTGTCACGAGAAGGGTCTGGAGGAGATAGGCGACCAGTTAGGTCTGACCCGCGAGCGTGTGCGTCAGATTCGTGAGAAGAGCATAGCCAAGTTGCGTGACAGCGGCAATGCCAAGATACTGATGAAGTATCTTGGCTGATGAGTGCCGTTTGACATGTATTCTTTTATCTGATAAAATTCATCCGTGCCCATGGTTCGCGCTCGGGATAGTCGAGTGAGCCGTCGGCATGGATTTTCTTTAATAGCCACGCCATATTATTGGCGAGAGTGCGCATGGTCTGCATACCTTCGGTGTCGAGCGCAGCCTCTCCGTCAGTGCATCCATACACTACATTCCAGTATTGTGAGGTGACGATGGGCATATTCATCATCTCAAAAGCCATATTTAGCGTCTGTAATGCCGCTGTAGCCCCACCACGTCGGCACACGCATACGGAGGCAGCGGGTTTGTTTTTCACCTTTGCCCCGGCAGCGTAGAACATACGTTGTATGAGCGACAAGACGGCACCATTTGGTTGACCGTAATAGACGGGTGACCCGACCACCATTGCATCTGCCGAGTCGAGTTTCTCTACGATGCGGTTGCAGACGTCATCATCAAACACGCACTGTCCCAATTGTTTTGCAGCACACTGTCCACATGCTATACAACTCCGTACAGCCTTTGTGCCGATGTGTACGATTTCCGTCTCTACTCCTTGTTTTTCCAACGTCTTCGCCACCTCGCTGAGAGCGAGGAATGTATTACCCTGTTTGTGTGGGCTACCGTTAATCAGCAATACTTTCATAAATACTATATTAGAGATTATACCTTTAATTCTTGCATGGCATTACTGTTTGCCTGCGCAAATATACAAGAATTATAGCATAAAACATCGGTTTCTAATAAAAAATGACTTTTCTGCCGCCTACGATATATATGCCTGGCTGGATATTGCCCTGGTGAGCATCAAGAATTCTCCTGCCACAGAGGTCGTATGTATGGTTGTCTGGAGTCGGTTGGAGAACCGTGTGAATGCCGGTGCTCTGCCCTTCAGCCTTCTCGACATGTAGCACAGCATTATTGATGTTGGCAGTAGAGAGAGTGAACACATAGGTATCGCCACCATTCACACTACCCTTCAGATACACATTTCCGGCATCATGTCCGTTGCTGCCCGTACCTATACCGAAGACATTGCTGTCGGTAGAGATATTTACAGCCCCGTTTTTATTGCTAAACTCATTGTAGTCGTCCCACCAGGGTTGTCCGAAGAATTTAAAGTCTACGCTTGAAGGATTGAGTTGCTGTCCGATGGTCAGCGTTATTTGGTAAGTCTTGTCGTCTATGGGTGCCATGCAGATATTGTGTTCCATGTCATACGCTTGCCAGTTGCACCCATTAGTAGCGTATGATGGTTTGCCCACACCACTATTACCTATCACCCATACGGCACCCTCGCCAGTAGCCTTATTGTATGTGAGCGTATTGCCAGAGGCATCGGTGGCATAGATACGGAAATACATCTTCTCCTCATCCACTGTGAGATGATACCACCCCGTCTTTGCCAGAAACTTATACTCGCCCTCGTCGATTTTCATGAAGAAGTCGGGGTCATGATACCAGGAAGGGTTGCTGAGTGCAGGGATGTTTTCGAACTTATACGTATTGTTCTGGACGAGTTGTCCCTGGTACTGTTTGTTTACCAGTTCCTCCCCGTTGATAGAGGGAGTAAGCGCCACCACGTCGCTATCAAACAATACCGACACCACACTATTGGCAGGCAGAAACACCCGCACATACTTCTCTCCATCGGTCACTGTAGTGTATCTGCCCTCATTTTTATTCATGAAAACCACAGCCATGGAGCCGTCGGTATTTCTGAAAGCAGCATACTCCACCCCATTGCCTTTCCATCCTGAAGTGCCGATGCGTTGTGCTCCAGGCTTAACCACAGCAGAGAAGTGAGTGATATTGAAGTAAAACGAATTGAACGTATAGTTCTTGTACCCATTCTGGTCTATGTCTACCGCCCCGAAGCATGTCTGGCATCCACCCGGTCGGTTAGGGCTCATATTCATATCGAGCATAAAGTTCCACACGATAGAGCCACGAGCCCAGTTGAGCATAGGTCCGAAGCCCACGCGCCACATCTCGTTGCAGAGGCTGTACGAGAGGTT
>CAMHPC010000173.1 GCA_946186945.1 uncultured Prevotella sp. | reverse complement strand
CTCGCTTGAAGTCGATCAGACGATACTTCTTCTTGTGGCCGCCGCCCATGTAGCGAACGGTCATCTTACCAGTGTTGTTACGACCACCGGTAGAGCGCTTGCCGTAAACGAGAGACTTCTCTGGCACGGATGCAGTAATATCTTCGAACGTGCCAATAATCTTGTGTCTTTGTCCCGGAGTAACCGGTTTCAATTTTCTAACTGCCATTTGTTATTTAGATATTGCTATAAAAATCTATTGTCTCACCCTCCTTCAGGGTTACGATAGCCTTCTTGTAGGCTGCCTTGTGACCACGCTGCAGACCTGCCTTGGTGTAGCGCACCGAGCGCTTGCCGGCATAGTTCATGGTGTTCACGCTTTCCACGGTCACATTGTACAGGCTCTCTACCTCTTGCTTGATCTGAAGCTTGTTGGCATCAGGGGTCACTATGAAACCGAAGCGGTTGGGCCACTTGTCGGTCATCTTGGTCTGCTTCTCGCTGACCAGGGGTTTGATGATATATGCCATCTCTTTGTCCTTCTTTATTTGTTAAGCACCTCGTCGATGCACTTCAGCGAGTTTTCAGTCACAACAAGAACATCAGCATTCAATACCTTGTAAGCATTGAGTGTCGATGCTATCATCACTTCTGTACGCTGCAAGTTGCGAGCCGACAAATATACTGTTTTATTCACACTTGGCAAAAGATACAGCAGTTTCTTACCCTCTACTTTGAGATTTTTAGAAATATTTAACATTTCTTTAGTCTTGGGGGCTTCGAAACTGAAGTCTTCCACCACTATAATAGCGTTCTCCTGAGCCTTGTAAGAGAGTGCACTCTTGCGGGCGAGCAACTTCACCTTGTGGTTGAGTTTGGTGCGGTAGTCGCGGGGACGAGGACCAAACACACGGCCACCACCCTTGAGCAGGGGTGAGTTGATGTCACCATGACGTGCGCCGCCACCGCCCTTCTGACGTCCGAGTTTGCGTGTGCTGCCGGCGTGCTCGCTGCGCTCCTTGGCCTTGGCTGTGCCCTGGCGCTGGTTGCCCAGATACTGCTTCACGTCCAGATAGAGCACATGGTCGTTGGGCTCTATACCAAAGATATTCTCATTCAGTGTGACTGTACGTCCAGTCTCCTGTCCTTTGATATTCAATACTTTGACTTCCATTATTTCTGAATTAAGACGGTGGAACCATTACAACCGGCCACTGAACCCTTCACGAGGATGAGGTTGTGCTCCGGTATCACTTTTAACACTTTCAGGTTTTGGGTGGTCACACGGTCGCCGCCCATCTGGCCGCCCATGCGCATGCCCTTAAACACCTTTGCGGGATACGAGCAGGCACCGATACTACCCGGCTTGCGGGCGCGGTCGTCCTGACCGTGAGTAGACTGTCCTACACCGCCGAAACCATGGCGCTTCATCACACCCTGGAAGCCCTTACCCTTTGAGGTGCCTACGACGTCCACAAACGAGGCATCATTGAAGATGTCTACGGTGATCACGTCGCCCAGATTGTGCTCTTCGTCAAACTTGAACTCGGCCAAGTGCTTTTTCGGTGTTGTCCCGGCTTTCTTGAATGTTCCCATGAGTGCCTTGGTGGTATTCTTCTCCTTGGCCTCACCGAAACCCAACTGAAGAGCCTTGTAACCGTCTTTCTCAACGGTCTTTACCTGTGTGACAACACAAGGACCAGCTTCGATAACAGTGCACGGCACATTCTTGCCGTCGGCACTGAAAACGGATGTCATTCCGATTTTCTTTCCTATTAATCCTGGCATTTCAATTGAATATTTAAATAATAAAAAAATAATGTGTTCGTTACTATACCTTTATCTCTACTTCCACGCCGCTGGGCAACTCCAGTTTCATCAGTGCCTCTACGGTATTGGCGGTGCTGCTGTAGATGTCTATCAGGCGCTTGTAGTCGCTCAACTGGAACTGCTCGCGCGATTTCTTGTTTACGAAGGTGGAGCGGTTCACGGTGAAGATGCGCTTGTGGGTGGGCAGGGGGATGGGTCCGCTCACGGTGGCACCTGTGGCTTTCACGGCCTTCACGATTTTCTCTGCTGATTTGTCCACGAGTTTGTGGTCGTAACTCTTCAGCTTGATTCTGATCTTCTGACTCATTGTTTCTGTTTGTTTTTTGTTTGTATTTGTTTTCTTAATGTGGTCGAGGACAGTTTAAGAGTCATTCGCTAAACTGTAGCCTCGACCTCGCTGTTCTTTCTCGCTTACACCAGGTCGGCACGGCCCTTCACTTCCTCGAGCACTGCCTTGGCTATGCTGCTCGAGAGGGGTGCATGGTGGTCGTACTCCATAGATGAGGTGGCACGGCCGGAGGTGATGGTGCGCAGTGCGGTCACATAGCCGAAGGTCTCTGACAGGGGCACCATGGCTTTCACGATGCGGCCGCCCGAGCGTGCCTCGTCCATGCCCTGCACCTGTCCGCGGCGCTTGTTCAGGTCGCCTATCACGTCGCCCATGCTCTCCTCGGGTGTCACCACCTCGAGTTTCATGATGGGCTCCATGAGCACGGGACCTGCCTTCACGCATGCGTTCTTGTAGGCGTTGATGGCTGCTATCTCAAACGACAACTGGTCGGAGTCTACGGGGTGGAACGAACCGTCTATCACGGTCACCTTCAGCGAGTCCATGGGATAGCCGCCCAGAACACCGTTCTTCATGGCTGTCTCAAAGCCCTTCTGTATAGAGGGGATGAACTCCTTGGGTATGTTACCACCCTTCACCTCGTTCACGAACTGCAGACCGCCTTCCTTGAAGTCTTCGTCCACAGGACCTACGTTTACTATGATATCGGCAAACTTACCGCGTCCGCCGCTCTGCTTCTTGTACACCTCGCGCAGGTTCACCTCACGGGTGATGGCCTCCTTGTAGTTCACCTGGGGCTTACCCTGGTTGCACTCCACCTTGAACTCACGCTTCAGACGGTCGATGATGATGTCGAGGTGCA
>CAMHPC010000172.1 GCA_946186945.1 uncultured Prevotella sp. | reverse complement strand
AACACCCAGGTTTGTCCTGCCAATGCCATCCCCGAGGGTTGGGAAGGTCTGGATGCCGGTCCTGAGACTCGCAAGATGTTTGCCGCAGCCATCAAGGATGCCAAGACCATACTGTGGAACGGTCCTGCCGGTGTGTTTGAGTTTGACAACTTCATCGGTGGTTCAAAGGCAATAGCCGATGCCATAGCCGAGGCTACAGCCAACGGTGCTTTCTCGCTCATCGGTGGTGGTGACAGTGTGGCTTGCATCAACAAGTTTGGCATGGCCGACAAGGTGTCTTACATCTCTACTGGCGGTGGTGCCCTGCTCGAGGCCATCGAGGGTAAGGTACTGCCCGGCGTGGCTGCCATCGAGGCATAAGTCTCCGCATCGAGACAGAAATACTATATGGGCTGTCCTTCTGGCGAAGGACAGCCCATATTCATTGTCCTTTTCATTTCCTCAGTTGCTGATACATCTTAAAGAGTTCTGCCACACACTGGCTCTCGGTCATTGTCTTTACATCAAAACCGTATGCCTGCATCACTGCGCGGTCATTTTCTTGGTGTGCTTTTCTCAATTCAGCCGGCATGGTGAGTTCATCGTAAAGGTCTGCCAGGCTGCTATCAGGGTATTCTGCACGTGCCTCGAGTATTGCTTGTGCCGTCTGCCCTATTCTCAGCCGCTGCACATCCGTTGGTGTAGGCCAAGGGAAGTTGTTATATACTATGTCTTTCGAATAGCGATAGTCGCTTTTCAGTCTTCCACAGACCACTCGCATCCATGCCATGTGTACGTTTGAGGTGAGCACGCCGAAATGATATAGAGTGGCACTTGGTATGATTTGTACGGCATCACTGGCAATAATAGCAGCATCCATGAAACCTATAGGTACGTATCGTCTGCGCTCTGAAGAAACTCTCGGCACGAGCAGATAGGTGCCTTCCGGCTGACGTATTTCACCGAAGAGGGATGGGTAATCTGCCATTTTACGAGTACCAGATCGCTTGCTTTCTGAACGAACTTTTCTTACCATCTCTATTCTCCTTACCACTTCTGCCGACTGCCGTAATTCCACAGGAGAAGCATCTTTAAGCCACAGGCAGTACCTCTTGCGATTGTTGATAAACTCATCGGCTCCCACAAATGCTCTGATATACTTCCCTGCATATTGCCAGGATGACATCAGGCTGTCTTTTTCTTCAACGGAAAGAATTAGATGCCCACCGTCATTTGCCATATTACCAAACACCATAGCAGGTACATCGCAGATAGGGCTTTGTCTGCTGTTTACAAACACGTCTGGCGCATCAATCAGATAAGCATTTATATTATTCGCTTGTACTATGCGTTCTCCATCGAAGATGATATGTGATGCAGAATCACTCAGGCTAAAACCTACTATCACACAATGCACATGTGCCTTGAGTGTGGCCTCACTATCCCAACGGAAGGTGCGGTAGGCAAAATTGATTTTCACACCCTGTGTGAATAGAATCTCCCACAGGTTAGCCACCTGTTCACCCTGGCATATACTGTTGGTAGAAACGAATGCAGCGCTGCATGAGCGATTTACAGACATTAAGTCAAGCGCTTTTTTATACCAGCATGCCACATAATCCAGATTGCCAACACTTTTCCATAAACTACCGAATACCCTAACCATTTCTGCCTTTTGGTTGGCACTCATCAGCCGTGCTCCTACAAATGGAGGATTGCCCATTATGTAATCAAATTTCACATGATAGCGTTGCACACCAGATTTAACCTGGCCGTCTATAAAATGGGTCACAACATTCAGGTCTTCGTAGCGGGGTGTATCTTCGCTGACTGTGGTACGTTCAGGCTCTAAGATCAGATGTACGTTTTCAGCATAGATGGTGGGAACACCAGTCTTCGTCTCAATCACATCCCAGTCCATCAGTAGCGCATTGCCTTCACGGATATTGGTGTAAGATTTCAGAGGTAGGAAGTCAAGGTCTTGATGGATAATGCGCTCCGTTTCTGCCAGCATCTGCGCCTCAGATATCCACAACGCGGTGATTGCTACAGTTACAGCGAAGTCGTTTATCTCTATACCATAGAACTGATTGATGTTGACCATTATAGGTGACATGTCGTCCTGACCAAGGAACCTATCGCCGTGGTAACGTTCACGGATAATCTCGTTCTCCAACCTTCGGAGGGAGAGGTATGTCTCTGTGAGGAAATTGCCGCTGCCGCAGGCGGGGTCGAGGAATGTGAGTGATGATATCTTCTTTCTGAACACATCCAAACGGCGGTTCCTGTTTCGCTCTACTTTATCCTCCAATATTGTATGAAACTCCCGTTTCAAGTCGTTCATAAACAGAGGGTCGATGACCTTGTGTATATTCTCTATCGAAGTATAGTGCATGCCCCCGCTACGTCGTGTTTCGGGATTGAGAGTACTCTCAAATACCGCACCGAAGAAAGTGGGTGATATCTCGCTCCAGTCAAAGTCGTGCGAAGCATTTTGCAGGAGTGTATCACGCAACTCATCTGTAATTTGTGGTATCTCTATCTCCTCGGCAAACAATCCACCGTTGGTATAAGGAAACGCTTTGAGGTCGTCCATCAGATAGCGGCTGCGTTCATCAATGGGTTTATTGAGCACTTCAAAAAGGCGTACGAGTGCATTTCGTGTATCCTTCGCCTCATAGCCTGCTAAGTAGTCATGAAACTGATCGTGAACAAATATGCCGGCATCTTCTGCATACAGGCAGAAAACTATACGCACACAAAGGATATTGAGCCACCGCAGAGCCTCGGGCGAATTGTCGTCATATTGTGCGAGTAGTGCATCGTATATGCGACCTACTATCTCGCCCGCCTGCATAGACACCTGCATCTCTTTCGAGAGATGCTCGTTCTGCTCTTTGACGAGGAACTGCAGACGATAGTACTCTTTTCCCAAGTTCTTCAGCAGGATACTTTCCGGTTCGCCGTTGGGCTGTTCCATGTCATATACGAGAAACTCCTCGAAATTACAGGTCACTATCCAGCGCGGTCTCTGCGAATAAGGCAGTTCAGCTGCATAGCGTTTGGCCTGTTGAAAGGGATTGAGGCGTGAGCCGTCACTTTGTGTGATAGCAGCGCGGAGATCCTTGCCTAAAGATTTCTGTTCGATGAGCACCTTTGTCGTGGGGATATGACCGTCTATGAAGTTTGTCTTATCCACCTTCACCTGTTCCTCGTAGCGAATAAAGGTGCTTGGATTATCTATACCATAGACTTCGCTGAGCAACTCTGTCCAGAAAA
>CAMHPC010000171.1 GCA_946186945.1 uncultured Prevotella sp. | reverse complement strand
TGCAGTTCGCCCTCGACGAGAAGAAGACCTATCTCATAGGTGTGAATTTCTCGAAAGAGACGCGAACCCTCGACCGCTGGGTAGTAGAGTAATATTCAGGAGTGCACGCATCCCTCTGCGTGCGTAAAACAATGTCCTAACCTTTTTCTATAAAAATAGGTTCAGACGACATTATATTAGCGCAGCAAGATGCCGCGCGCTCCTACAACCCGCTGATTTGCAATCCCGATGCCCCTAATATCAGCATCTTTGATGTGCAAAAAATAAATACTTATAAGCCAGCGGAAATAGGTAATATATTATCGCATTGTAAATGCTCATACTCCCAGCGGCAGGATTGCAAATCCTGCCGAAAGGAAACTTGAAATCCTGCCGAGCGGATGCTCGTACCCTCGGTTATGGAGCGGTGACGCCGTGGGTGTCACCGCTTAAAAAACCTTTGTGGTGTTTCTTGGATGGCGTATATTAATAATAAGTTTTTTAAATCATCCCCCCATTTCGTTATAAATTGTTAGCGGACAGTATTTTTATACATTAAAATATTTGGTGTATGCGGAAAACTGCGTAACTTTGCAGCCGATTGACCGTTGTCGGATGCTAATGCAACGGAATAAGGTAAAAAGGAGATATAAGCAATATGAAGCATCAGTTGAGAAGCGCCGTCTGTACCGAAGGTAGGAAGATGGCCGGAGCAAGGGCCCTGTGGGTAGCCGCAGGCATGAAACCACAACAGTTTGGCAAGCCCATCATAGCAGTAGTCAACTCATTCACACAGTTCGTGCCAGGACATACACACCTGCACGAGGTAGGACAGATAGTAAAGCAGGAAATAGAGGCACTGGGGTGCTACGCCGCCGAATTCAATACCATCGCTATCGACGATGGTATAGCCATGGGGCATGACGGCATGCTCTATTCCCTACCATCAAGAGATATCATAGCCGACAGCGTGGAATACATGGTCAACGCACACAAGGCAGATGCCATGATATGTATATCCAACTGCGACAAGGTGACACCTGGCATGCTCATGGCTGCCATGCGTCTGAATATTCCCGCCGTGTTCTGTAGCGGAGGACCCATGGAGGCAGGACGGTGGAAGGGACAGAATGCTGACCTCGTCACAGCCATGGTGAAAGGAGCCGACCCCACTGTCTCGGATGAGGATATGGAGCAACTGGAACAGTGCGCATGCCCAGGTTGCGGCTCATGCTCCGGCATGTTCACCGCCAACTCCATGAACTCACTCACCGAGGCCATAGGACTCTCACTGCCAGGCAACGGCACTATACTCGCTACACATGCCAACAGAGTGCAACTCTTCCGCGATGCAGCACGACTGATAGTGCGCAATGCCATGGCATATTACAACGATGGCGACGAGAGTGTGCTGCCACGCAACATAGCCACTCGCGACGCACTGCTCAATGCCATGACCCTCGACATAGCCATGGGAGGCAGCACCAACACCGTGCTACACCTCTTGGCCGTGGCACAGGAGGCAGGTGCACATTTCAGCATGAGCGATATCGACCAACTCAGCAGACAGGTGCCATGCCTCTGCAAACTGGCTCCCAATACACAGCAATACAGCGTGCAGGAGTGCAACCGTGCAGGTGGCATACTGGGCATCATGCACGAACTGGACCGCGCTGGCCTCATCAACCGCGACACCGTGCGCGTGGATGGCATGACCACAGGCGAGGCCATGGACCGTTATGACATAACAAAAGACAGTATCGACCCCGAGGCGGACCGCATATACCACAGCGCACCGGGACGCGTGTTCTCTACACGCATGGGCTCACAAAACGAGAAGTGGCCCCAACTGGATACAGACCGACAGACAGGATGCATTCGCTCGATGGAAAACGCATATACCAAAGACGGTGGACTGGCGGTGCTCTTTGGAAACATCGCACCTGACGGATGTGTGGTGAAAACAGCAGGAGTAGACCCTGAACTATGGCACTTCGAGGGACCGGCAGTGGTGTTCGACTCGCAGGAAGACGCTTGCGAGGGAATACTCGGAGGTAAGGTGAAGAGTGGCGACTGCGTGGTTATCACCCACGAAGGACCCAAAGGGGGACCCGGTATGCAGGAGATGCTCTATCCCACATCCTATATCAAGAGTATGCACCTGGGCAAAGAATGTGCACTGATCACCGACGGACGTTTCTCTGGTGGCACATCCGGACTGAGTATCGGACACATCTCGCCCGAGGCGGCTTCAGGAGGCAACATAGGCAAAGTGGTAGACGGAGATATCATCATCATCGATATACCATCACGAAGTATCAACGTGAAACTGAGCGACCAGGAACTCTTCGCGCGTCAACAAAGACCCATCACCCGACAAAGACAGGTGAGCAAAGCCCTCAGGGCATACGCGCAGAGTGTGAGTTCTGCCGACAAGGGTGGCGTGCGTATCATAGACTGATAGATATGAAAGAGACAATAACAGGGGCTGAGGCACTCATGCGCTCATTGCAAACCGAAGGGGTGACCACCATATTCGGATACCCGGGAGGTGCCATAATGCCCGTTTTCGATGCTTTGTACGATTATACTCGTGGCGATAACCCTGTATTTCATCATATACTCGTGCGTCACGAACAGGCTGCCACTCACGCCGCCCAGGGTTATGCACGCGTGAGTGGACGCACTGGCGTGTGCCTGGTCACCAGCGGACCGGGAGCCACAAATACCCTTACCGGAGTGGCAGATGCCATGATGGACTCCACACCACTGGTAGTCATCGCAGGACAAGTGGGGGTGGGAGCACTGGGCACTGATGCCTTCCAAGAGGTGGACCTCGTGGGCTTGGCACAACCCATCAGTAAATGGTCTTACCAGATACGCCGACCCGAGGATGTAGCATGGGCAGTGAGTAGGGCATTCTATATAGCCAATTCTGGCAGACCCGGACCTGTGGTGCTCGACTTCCCCAAGAACGCACAGATACACGATACCGAATGGCAACCGCAGCACGTTGACTTCGTGCGTAGTTACGAACCATACCCTGCCCTCGACGAAGATGCCGTGCGCAGGGCAGCAGACATCATCAACCATGCACAGAAACCACTGGCACTGGTGGGGCAGGGGGTGGAACTCTCTGGCGCTCACCAGCAACTGATTGATTTCCTGGAGAAGGCAGATATCCCCGCTGCACGTACTATGCTCGGACTCTCTGCCCTTCCCACGGCACACCCGCTCAATATGGGCATGCTGGGCATGCACGGCAACTATGCCCCAAATGTGAAGGAACAGGAATGCGACGTGCTCATCGCCATAGGCATGCGCTTCAGCGACAGGGTGACAGGGCGCCCCGACACCTACGCACGTCAGGCAAAGGTGATACACCTGGATAT
>CAMHPC010000170.1 GCA_946186945.1 uncultured Prevotella sp. | reverse complement strand
AAAAAGCCAGCATCATCTCTTGGAGTTTGTAGTTGGGTTTGAGCACACCAGGGGTGTCAGAGAATACTATCTGAGTATCAGGCGTGTTCACTATACCCATGATGCGGTGGCGTGTGGTCTGTGCCTTGAACGTAGCAATGGATATGCGTTCGCCCACAAGTTGGTTCATCAGCGTCGACTTGCCCACATTGGGATTGCCCACTATATTTACGAATCCTGCTTTATGCATGGTATATTCCAGTATTATTTTAATCAAAAAAGCGCATTCTTACACTAAGTAGGGATGCGCTTGCTATAGTAGGATATTACTTTGACTGTGATTGCGTCTGTCCGTCATATCCCCACCTCAGGTAGGATGCTCCATGTACGAAGCCCGCTCCGAAGGCGGTGAGTATCATGTTGTCGCCCTTGCGCAACCTTGGTTCATACTCCCATAGTGCGAGTGGTATCGTAGCAGCACTGGTATTGCCGAAGTGCTCTATGTTCACTACCACCTTCTCCATGGGCACTTCCATGCGGCGAGCCACAGCCTCTATGATGCGCATATTGGCCTGATGAGGCACCACCCACTGTATACTCTCCTTGTCCAGATGGTTGCGCTCGGCTATGAGGGCGCAGTCATCGCTCATATTGGTCACAGCATAGCGGAACACTGTACGTCCCTCCTGATAGAGGTAGTGCAGACGATGGTCCACTGTGAAGTGCGATGCCGGACAGACGGAGCCGCCTGCCTTGAGATGCAGGAAAGGCAGACCCTTGCCATCGGTACGGAAGTATGAGTCCATATAGCCTACACCCTCCTCCTCTGTGCCTTCAACCAGAACGGCAGCAGCGCCATCACCGAAGAGCGGACACGTGGCTCTGTCTTTATAATCGAGCAGCGACGACATCTTGTCGGCACCGATTACGATTACACGCTTGTACCTGCCACTCTCTATCATGCATGCTGCCGAGTCGAGAGAGTACAAGAAACCGCAACAGGCAGCCCAGAAGTCGTAGGCGAAGGCATTCTTCAGTCCCAACTTGCCCAGCACTATAGATGCTGTGGAGGGAAACTTATAGTCTGCCGACGATGTAGTGACTATGAGGGCGTCAATAGTGTCAGGGTCTACGCCGGTCTTCTGCAGGAGTTGCTTGGCAGCCTTACGTGCCATGTACGAGGTGCCCAGACCTTCCTCCGTGAGTATGCGGCGTTCTTTTATACCTACGCGGGTCATTATCCACTCGTCGTTGGTGTCTACCATGCGCGACAATTCCTCATTGTTGAGAATATAGTCGGGCACGTATCCGCCTACGCCGGTGATTACCGCTCTGACTTTACCCATTATTCTTCGCTTATCTCAATAGCCACCTTGCCTCTGTAGTAACCACAGGTAGGACATACGGTGTGGTACACATAGTAAGCGCCACAGTTGGGGCAGATAGCAAGTGTAGGTGCTACGGCCTTATCGTGAGTTCTTCTCTTGAGTGTACGAGTCTTTGACTGTCTTCTTTTAGGATGTGCCATTTTTGTTTATACTTTTTAGATATTGTTTTTTAATTTTTCCAATTCACTCCATCTTGGATCGACAGTTGCCCGCTCTTCGCCACTTCGGTTGGCGGAGTGTGCTTCGAGCACACTCATCATGGCAGGGTTGCAGTTGCCAGGTGCGTGCACATGCCTGAAAGGCAGGGCCAGAACTATCAATTCATATATGAGCCACGACAAATCTATTTCGCTTTGCTCCACAGGTATCGTCATGGTATGTTCATCTTCTTCAAAGTCGTCACCCAGTGTTATCACCAGATGTTGTGTGGCTGCGACTGGCTGCATGTAAGCATCCAAGCACCTGTCACAGGTGAGTTGCACCTCGCCCTCTACCTTGATATTCAGGTCGAAAGCCTGTTCCACTGGGCGTATCTGCACATCAGCCACCACACTACCTTGCTGCACCTCCTCTCCCTTGACGAGTGCAAAGAAGGTGTCGTCCAACTGCTGTGTGAGACTGTACCCGTCGGCACCCAGAGTCTTCAGATCGATTTGAAACATTTCCAAACCACACATACGGGCTGCAAAATTACTATTTTTTTTTCAAACGAACAAATAAAAATTCTTTTTTTAGATACACTAACTCAGACGACATAATATCACAATCGTCATTGCGGCATCATTTTCTCAATTCTATCCTGAATGTGGTGCCCTTGCCCTGTTCAGAACTCTTCACATAAATGCTACCTTTGTGATACTCCTCTACTATACGGCGCGCCAGCGACAACCCCAGGCCCCATCCACGCTTCTTAGTGGTAAACCCTGGTCTGAACACATTTTTTATGTCTTTCGTGGGTATTCCCTTTCCGGTATCCTTCACATCTATGATGGCTCTCGTCTCGGTCTCCTCCAGATGCAGCGTGATAGAACCGCCCTCGCCTCCTATGGCATCTACTGCATTCTTCGACAGGTTTTCTATCACCCATTCAAAGAGCGAAGCATTAATGGGTACGATGATGTCATGGTCGGGCAATTCTTTCTGCATGAGTATCTTACTCGATGTGCGCCGGTCCATGTACTCTATCACATGGTCTACTACGGTATTCAGTGACGAAGGTTTCAGTTCGGGCAGCGAGCCGATTTTCGAGAACCTGTCGGCTATGAGTTGCAGTCGCCTGACGTCCTTGTCCATCTCTGGCAGAAGGTCATCGTCGGGGTATGTCTCTTTTAGTATCTCGGTCCATGCCATAAGAGAAGATATAGGGGTGCCCAACTGATGTGCCGTTTCTTTTGAGAGTCCCACCCACACCTTGTTTTGCTCTGCCTTCTTGGATGTGAGCAGAGCAAAGATGGCGATGACTACGAATATCATCACTATGCCAAGTTGCACGTATGGCCATCGTGAGAGACGACGTATCATACTCGAATCGTCATAGCAGATATACTGGAAATCGGTACTGTCTTCGGAGATGGTGATTTTCACAAACTTGTCTTCATCTATCCAGCGGCGCCCAAGCGTAGTGGCTTGCGCCAGACTGTCGGCCATATCAACGGCACTCATATCCACATTGCGCACTATTACCGCTTGCATAGACGAATCCAACACTACTACTGGGATGGTGTGGTTTTCATCGATAACCTTTAGCACCAGTCCCAGGTCAGTATTCTCATCTGCCATACTGAGCGAGCGCACCGCCTCCGCCCAGACTTCCATCTTGTTGTGCTCCTCGGCAGAAAGGTCGCGCACCAGGTAGTGTGACACTACCAGAGAGGCAACGGCAATTGCCAGTGCTGCAAGTACCAGTATGATTTTTACCTGACGTATCCTATCTGTCCACTTCATGATAAAAGAACGCTAAATAGAGAGAAATATTATAATAACTAATGTAGTGAAAGGAATAGCGTCATGAAAAAGAAGATGCAAGGATAAAAAAAGAGTGCCCACCCTGACTGGTGAGCACTCTTGCCTGTTGTTTGTAAAGAAGGCGGCTTCCTACTCTCCCGCA
>CAMHPC010000169.1 GCA_946186945.1 uncultured Prevotella sp. | reverse complement strand
GGAGGGCAACGAGCTTATCCCCATGGGCGGACGGCTGGTGAATGCCCGTGCCTACCTGTCGCGATTCAACTTCACCGGAACCGACCAGAGCAAGAAAGCTGGCGTGCTGAGCGGTGGTGAACGCAACCGTCTGCATCTGGCACTGACATTGAAGAGCGAAGCCAATGTGCTGCTGCTTGACGAGCCCACCAACGACATTGACGTGAACACGATGCGTGCCTTGGAGGAGGGCTTGGAGAACTTTGCCGGCTGCGCCGTGGTCATCAGTCACGACCGTTGGTTCCTCGACCGCATCTGCACCCATATCCTGGCCTTTGAGGGCGACTCGCAGGTCTATTTCTTCGAGGGCAGCTACAGCGAATACGAGGAGAACCGCCGCAAACGCCTCGGCGACGACACCCCGCACCGCCTGCGCTACAAGAAACTGATGAAATAATACTTGAATGTGTCAATTCGTTAATGTGTTAGTTCATGAGTCTTTGATGCGGCTACAAATTGACTAACACATTAATGTATTTACACATTCACACATTCAAAATCTTCCCGAGCCCATGAAAAAGATTATACTGATACTCTTAATTCTCAATTCCCAATTCTCAATTCTCAATTCACTTTGGGCACAGGAGATTGGGGTGAAATATGACGAGCATGGACGTGTGGTCAGTTCATCGCACGGTGTGGTGGATGCCAACGACCGCTTGGCGGTACTGATTACCTACACCTACGACAGCACGGGCGTGGTGGAGACCCGCACCCTGCAGAGCTACGACAAGCAGGGTCGCCCGGTACGCAAAGAGGTTTATACAGTGGATGAATACCTCCTCTACACAGAGGAAAACAAATACGACAGCCACGGCAACCGCATACGATGCACCCAGACCACCTACGACGAAGACGGCAAGCCCACGCAGACGGTGTACAAATACCGCTACAGCAAGCAACCCGACGGCACGTGGCAACTGGTCAGCATCCTCCTAAACGGGAAGGAGGTCCTGCTTGAAGAATAAGGTCAAAACCGTGGTAGTGTTTGTGGCAATATTAATAGTGCCATGCCTGCTATTCTATATGATGCTGCGACACGACAAGCGCGAAGGCTGTGAGTCGGACAAAGCATTCGACCTACTGGTCAAGACCATCTATTTCGAAGGCGATGTACTGTCCACGCCAGTATATAACAACTCCACCCTGCTATGCATCAAGATTGACACCACCAGTGTAGATTCGTTCTATTATTTCAGCCGTGATTGGGCTCTTTGTATCCGTGACAGTGTGGCGGTAATTCCTATCGGAATGATTGACAAGTATGATTCGGCAGACATCTTCATGGCCACTGCCCAGCGAGTGGTTCTAAACAAAACCCACAACAAAAAGACCCTTTTCATCCGTGGCATTGACACCCTAC
This sequence comes from uncultured Prevotella sp., assembly GCA_946186945.1. Lineage (GTDB taxonomy): Bacteria > Bacteroidota > Bacteroidia > Bacteroidales > Bacteroidaceae > Prevotella. The sequence goes on along the minus strand of CAMHPC010000169.1, from coordinate 2,116 downwards.
CCCAAGAACTCGACCTGTGGCCGGCAAAACTGGAAGAGGTACACCTTCTGATGGCTTGGGAGAACACCCTAGATTCTATATGTAGTGAGAAATAACCCTGGTAATTCTCTTAAAGCCTGATGACCATTCCTCGAATTTCGGGGTCAGAGTATTTTTAGACAGAAAAAATTTCGGGGTCAGAGTATCTTTTATGATAAAAAATCTCGGGGAAAGAAAAAATAGTCGTATCTTTACATTCGTAATAGAAAAAAGAAGATGGGGAATATTATTTTTAAACGTAAGTTATACAGTAGATTACTCGAATGGAAGAACCGTCGACAAGGAGGCACGGCCATCTTGGTGGAAGGTGCACGACGAGTCGGGAAATCTACCGTGGTGGAACATTTTGCAAAAAATGAGTATGAGTCATACATACTCATCGATTTTAATAGGGCATCGAAAGATATACGTGAGTTATTTGACGATTTAACCAACTTGGATGATTTTTTCATGCGATTGCAGCAGCATTATCATACCATTTTGAAACCACGTCAGTCGCTTATCATATTTGACGAAGTGCAGAAATGTCCTATGGCCAGGCAAGCCATCAAATATCTCGTTGCTGATGGCAGATACGATTACATTGAGACAGGCTCACTCATCAGTATTAAAAAGAACACAAATAATATCACGATTCCGAGTGAAGAAGAAAGAGTGGATATGTACCCGATGGATTATGAGGAATTTCGTTGGGCTCTTGGAGATGATGTCACTGTCACACTGCTTAGGCAATTCTATGAAGGCAAGAAACCTTTAGGGGCTGCCCATCGGAAGGCATTGCGCGACTTACGCCTGTACATGTTAGTCGGAGGTATGCCACAGGCCGTATTGTCTTATCTTGAAAACAACAACCTTAGTCTTGTAGACCAAGTAAAACGCGATATACTGAGTCTGTACATCGACGATTTCCAGAAAATAGACCCTACGGGTAACGTGGAACGGCTGTTTCTGAATATACCCGCCCAACTCAGCAGCAATATATCTCGGTATCAACCATATCCAGTTATAGGCGACAAATCGGGGAAGAGAATGGCAGAGTTGCTCCAAGCCTTGTCAGAAAGCAAGACCACACTCTTCTGCCATCATTGTACCGACCCCATGGTAGGGATGTCCCTTTATAAAGACTTGTCACGATACAAAATCTATTTGGCCGACACAGGTCTATTTGTCACATCATGCTTTTGGGATAAAGAGTACACCGAGAATATCATATACAACAAACTGTTGAGCGACAAACTGGAGGCGAATCTGGGCTATGTCTATGAGAATCTGGTGGCACAGATGCTCGCATCAAGCGGCAACAAACTCTTTTACTATACCTTCCCAAAAGACGAGAAACACAACTACGAGATTGATTTCCTCCTATCGCGAGGCAACAAAATAGTACCGATTGAAGTGAAGTCATCCGGTTACCGCACACACAAATCGTTAGATGTGTTTTGCGAGAAATATTCCCCTCGTATCGGCGACCGCATACTGATTTACACCAAAGATTATCAACAGGACGGCCAGACACAATGTATTCCTTTCTACATGACACCACTATTAGAATAATAATTGCAATGAATTACGTATCTGTAAAAGAATAATCTATGAGAAGGTTTTTGTAATGAATCATCATGTATGCCGTTATGGTGGCGACTGCTGTGGTGGAGACCCGCACCCTGCAGAGCTACGACAAACAGGGACGTGCCGTGCGCAAGGAGGTCTACACCGTGGACGAGTACCTGCTCTATACCGAAGAAAACCAATACGACCGCCACGGCAACCGCACCCGCTGCGTCCAGACCACCTACGACGAAGACGGCAAACCTACACCGACAGTATACAAATACCGCTACAGCAAGCAACCCGACGGCTCATGGAAACTGACCTCCATGCGCATGAACGGCGAAGAAGTATTCGCTGTCGCGACTGAATAGGAGCAACCGCAAACACTTCCAAGAAGAATAGTAAATGAGGCTCCTTTCGTTTGCATTATTTGTATTTTTTTGCATAAAAATCGCCTTCGTAAGTCTCTATTCAAAAATATTTTGTATCTTTGTAATCGCCATTACGGTAATGGCTATTATTTAAA
>CAMHPC010000168.1 GCA_946186945.1 uncultured Prevotella sp. | reverse complement strand
GTGCCCATCTCGCGCGAGAACATCCGCAACAACTGGGACCTCTCTTGTCTGCGTGCCTCAAGTGTGGTGCAGTATCTGCAAAACAACTTTGGTGTCAACCCCAAACGCCTCACCGCAGGGGGCAGGGGCGAGTACAACCCCATCGCATCCAACGATACCGAGGTGGGTAAGCAGCGCAATCGCCGCACACAGATTATCATCACTCCCAAACTGGATCAGTTTATGGAGTTGATAGACAAGGCTCCCGACGGAGAGTAAGACATTTTTTGAATATTCACCAGGGGTGACACGTCGCATGACAGAATGGGGCGCGTCACCTTCTTTTATCTCTGTGCCACTATCTGCCGTATCCTGCCGTCGCGGTCGTATACGGTGAAGGTGTACTCTCTGCCATCCAGGAAGCGGAAACGAGCATAGTCGTCCCATGAGTTGACTGGGTATTGGTCGATAGATACCAGCACCTGTCCTTTGCGAAACCCCGCAGTATAGTGCCTGCCCCCTTGCCACACCATGGTCACCACCGCCCGTCCGTCAATGTCGCTGAAGGCTATGGATGTCTGTTCGTTGCCCACAGAGGTCTGCTGGGCACCGTCGTACGGTTGAAAAATCAGTTGCTTCCTCTTCGGGTTGATCACCAGGGCACCATACTGAAGCAGTTGGCCCCCTATACGCGAGTGCCCCCGGGTGGTAGAGGTGTGGTAGTCGCTGAAGTGATAACCGCCCATCACAACATCGTCCAGCCACATGTAGTAGGTGGTGCCATGGCGTTCAGCCCCGTGTGCGCCATATATCCTGCTGTCGGTGCCGCTACCCTCTATCTGACTGGCGAAATCCCGCTTTTCTTCCGCCCAAGAGAGCATCCGTTCTCTGTTCATCACGTACAGGCGACGGCTGCCACTGTCGAAGAGTGCATCGTCAGAGCATTTGGGGTAGGGTGATACATCTATGTGTGGCACGAAACGCTCCAGGTGGTATTTCATCACATAGCCGCGCTCATGAGAGAGTACACCCTTCATATCGGTCAGCACCATGTAGCCGGCCCGCGTGTCAATCTTTGCCCACAGACCCTTGTTGAACAGGTCGAAGCCGATGATGGCATCGTATGGGGCATTCCTGTTGTACTGATGCAAGAGCGAACCGCTATATCCGCGGATATAGAGATGTCCCAGGCGGAAGTCGGGATAGCGTACGGCATGGATGGTATCGATGCGGTTGTTGGCATCACGCGACTGTACCCTGCCCAGCACTTCGCCAAAAGGCACATTGCCATTGCGGTAGATTATGCCCTGACTGCTTCCCGTATCGATGCAGAAACGGTACTTGCGTCCATCTATCCACACGTTCACGTACAATTGATGGTTTATGTATTCGATGGGAATAGTATCCACGAAATGCTTCGCCCCGAGGGTGAAGTCGAGGCTGTAACGGTACATGTCGCGCTGGCTGTATGCACAGAGGGCGAACAGCACTGTCAGAAGTATAACAAAATATCTTTTCACTCTGCGAAGATACGTTAAAGTGTGGCAGAAAGCAAAATATAAAGGGATTTTTTTTGAAAGACAGTTTTTTTTTACGACATTTGCAATCCATACATACATAAACAAGGAAAAAGACTATGAGAAAGTTGCTTATTGCACTGATGTGTTGCTTGCCCATGATGGCATTGGCTCAGAATAACGTGCCCGAACGTACCAAGAAGGAGATGTCTCAGCGTGATGCTATGTTGAAACCAGCCGATGAGAGTCCTGCCTTCTGGGGTTCGCCCTCTACCTGGCATGATGGTTACAACGTTTTCACGCTCTCTAAGAACAAGAAAGGCAATTACGAACTGATACGGATGGACGTGGACCATGTGACGGGTGAGAAGTCTAATCCCCGCACCTGGCGCGAGATACAGTTGAAGAAAGGCAAGGCTCAGGTGAAGGGTGGCAACCTGGTGGTGGAGCACAACACCATCGGCACCTGGGACCTTCTTATCTTCTTTGACAAGAAGCATGAGGTGCACGATGTGCTCATCAGATATACCGGTCCGGACAGCCGCCTGCCCCTGGAGTTGGCAGCCGACACACACTATGCATACGATGGACTGTACCATTTCTACGCCAACGAGAAAGATGTGGAGAAGGGACTGGTCACCATTCCCGCTCAAGCAGATGAAAAAGTGCTCTTCGGTGCCGACCTGTACAGTGGCAGCAACATGTACATGAAGAAGCGCAACGAACCGGGACAGTCGTATAACATCACCCCCGACGGCATACAGTATTACAGTCATGGTGCTCTTACTACCTGGAATATACAGATGACCCAGCAGGGCATGAAGGTGAAGAGCGACAGAGCAGCCCGTAAACGTCACTTCCCAGATCTCGGTGCAGAGTTTGAACTCACCAGGGAGTATGCCGGCTATCCTGGTGTGGGTGGCATATACAGTTTCGGTTCGGTGCGGCCAGCCACCCGTCCAGTGTTGGAGAAATACCCCAAGAGCGCGCTTCGCATCATGAGGTGGGAGATTTATGCCCGTCATGGTGCACCAATAGCCGACCCTGCCTACCGCGACTATTTCGACCGTCAGCCCTGGTATGAGAACAAGAACCTGCACCAGGTGGAGATGAGCGATATAGAACTACTCAACTTCTCACTTATGCAAACCATTGAAAACGAAAAGAAATGAAAAAACTACTAATCTTACTGATAATGGTCATGGCAGTGAACCATTCCTTTGCATCGGAGGCAGAACAACCCCATTGCAAGATAAAGTACTCTGAAACAGACAAGAAAGGTAATACCGTACTCTCACTTGAAACCTACTACAACGATAAGTTTGGCACTCACGTCATACGTATGGTGTCGGACAAACTCTCTGGTGCCGTGGCTCTCAGCAACGATGAATTGCAACACCTATGTAATATGGTGGACGATGTGAAGGGCATACGTCTCGATGCTATCAACCCCAAGGCCAAGAAAAACGCAAAGATGTGGGACCTCTATGTGTTCTCTTATGCAGACAAGAAACTGAAAAAGTGCAATGCTCAGGGAACATTGGGCTACAAACCGGCAGAGGATGCAGTCAACAACGAAAAGTGCGTGCGCTATATAGAGCAACTGAAGGCATTTTTCAAAGAGAAAATCCAGGCTTACCAGAAGACACATCCTCAAACCACAGTGGTGTTTTATGAGTTTACCGAAGGTGCCAACGGACTGTCAGGTATATTGAGAGATGAGGATGGGCGTATAGTGGACCAGACCTACTACCTCTGCTTCTGCGATGACGGCATTCAGGCACGTGCCATGAAAATAGTGACGGAAAAGAGAACGGATGCCACACCCGCCGATGACTTCTCCCGGCAATTGATGGGTTGTGTGAAATTCGTTAAATATGAGGAACCCAGGGAAAAAATCTTTCTCACCGATGCAGGGTCCGTCAGAGAGTGTGCCGTCTTTTCTGATGGCAGAATGGTAGCCTCCAGCGAACATTTCTATGCTCCACCCATGGAATGGAAGGGGAAAAAAGTGGGTGTGGATGGGCTCTATGGCGTGAGAGATCTCATAGAAAAGGGCCTTAAGGAGTAGAAAATAGTCGCTGTTTGTCAACTATTCTGAAAAATAACGTTATTTTTCGAAAAAAAACCTGGAAAAGT
>CAMHPC010000167.1 GCA_946186945.1 uncultured Prevotella sp. | reverse complement strand
TCATGGGTAACCTGTGGCACGAATACCGGCTCAAGAAATACTGCCGGAAGGTGCGCGACGAGCAGTTTCGAAACATAGTGCCGCTGCCCGACAACGCCGGCAGGATATGCACCGTCACCGACTCCTTCAACCGTATCTTCCAACTCACACACGTCATGCACCACTTCTTCTTCGAAGGGGTGGGCTTCAGACAGATCATCGACTATTACTACCTGCTGAAGAAAGGCATGACCGAAGAGCAGAGGGCTGCCGACATGAAGGTGATAAAACAGTTGGGCATGGTACGCTTTACCAAAGGCATGATGTGGCTCATGCATGAGGTGCTCGGACTCGACGAGAAACTGCTGCTCACCACACCCAGTGAGAAGATAGGCAGACTGCTGCTCAGCGAGATACTCAAGGCGGGCAACTTCGGATTTCACGATGACAGATATGCCTTCAAAGGCAAGTCGGTATACTCGCAGTACTTCCTCGAGATATACCGCAACCTGCACTATGCATGGTACTTCCCCTCAGAGACCATCTGGGGCAGACCCATCTCACGATGGTGGCACATGATATACAAGGCGTATATCAGGCGGCGCGTGAAGAACGCCATGAAGAACAACAACGCCACAACTCACCCAACACCAGAACAGGCGAAGTGATAAGGATGATGGTGGCCCAGTCGCCGGCACTCAGTGCCGACACGTGGAAGAAGGAACCGAAGAAATTGACTATCACCACCTGACCCACAAGCACAAACAGCACTATCGCCTCAAATCCCAAAGAGAAACTCTCACGCCAACGCCGGCGGCGGCGCACCAGGTCGATGATGTCTATAATGAGACTCCTGCCTGTGCGGAAGTAGCGGGCATTGAACAGGTTCCAGAACTGCATCATCACAAATACCGAGAAGAAGATGCCCAACTCATACTCCTGGATGTGGGGCTTGCTCTTGCTGAAATCAAAGATGCTGCTCAGCAGCGTAGATGGGTTCATGTCGTGCAGCATGCCCTCACCCTCCACTATGTCGTGATGCCACAGATACTGCCACAGGGCAAAGAGCACCAGGAAAAACAGCAGACCCACACTCACTATCTTCATCGCCATGCCGCGGTCTATGATATGACTGCGCACGGAGCGCGGCGGCACGTGCATCACACGGGGGTCGGGAGGCAACGACGACAATGCCATGGCGGCAAAGGTGTCCATGATGAGGTTCACCCACAGCATCTGTGTCACGTTCAGTGGCGAGTCCAGTCCCATGAAGGCACCGGTGAGCACTATCAGACAGGCACAGATATTGATGGTCATCTGGTAGAGGATGAAACGGCGGATGTTCTGATACAGCGACCTGCCCCACAGTATGGCTTTGTTGATGCTGGCGAAACTGTTGTCTATGATGGTGATGTCGCTCGCTTCCTTGGCGCGGGCGGTGCCGTCGCCCATCGACAGTCCTACCTGTGCCTTGCTCAGGGCAGGGGCGTCGTTGGTGCCGTCGCCCGTCACTGCCACTATCTCGCCCATACGCTGCAAGAGGGTCACCAGGCGCGCCTTGTCCTCGGGACGGGCACGGCTGATTATCTTAAAGTGCCTGTCGCCTATCAGTGCCATAGCCTCCTCGTCGCTCATGGCGGCAAACTGCGGTCCCGTGGTGGTCTGGTCGCCTTCGTCGGCTCTCAGCAGTCCCACCTGCCTGCCTATCTCGTTGGCGGTACCCGACGTGTCGCCGGTCACTATAATCACGCGCACGCCGGCATCATCGTGACACTCGCGTATCGCCTCTGCCACATCGTCGCGCACAGGGTCGGCTATGCCCACCGCACCGGTCAGGTGCAGCACTCCACCGTCGTCTGCCGAGGCAAAGGCAAGGGTGCGCATGGCACGCCGCTGCCAGTCAGCCAACTTCTCCGTCACACGCTCACGCTCCTCAGAGGTCAAGTCGCACATCTGCATCACTATCTCTGGGGCTCCCTTCACATAACGACGCTTCACACCGTCCTTCTGCACGGTGGTCTCCATGTACTTGCGCTCGGTGCTGAAGGGCAACTGGTCAAGGATGGGGGCACTGCGGCGCAACAGGCTGTAGTCTATGCCACGTTCGCACAACCATATCAGGAGGGCACACTCGGTGGGGTTGCCCACACGCGTCATTCGTCCGTCTTCCTCCCTGTTTACCGCTGCCGTGCTGCAGATGGCCATGCACTCCTGCATACGCTCCTCAGCCGTGCTGTAAACCTCTACCACGGTCATCTGGTTGCGCGTCAGGGTGCCGGTCTTGTCGGTGCATATCACCGTGGCGGCTCCCATGGTCTCGCAGGCATGCAGACGCCGCACCAGGTTGTTGCTCTTCAGCATCCTCCGCATGCTCAGGGCGAGACTCAGCGTCACACTCATCGGCAGACCCTCGGGCACTGCCACTACTATCAGTGTCACCGCCAGCATCAGCGAACCAAGGGCGAAGGTCACTATGGCAAGCATGTCACCGTTGTTGGCGGCGTTGCCGTCGAAGAAGAAGAAATAGATCATCCTGCCCACCACTATCAGCAGGGCTATGATGAAACTGGCACGAGATATCCAGGTGCCCAACTGCCCCAGTTGCTGGTTCAGGGGGGTCTGCACATCACTGCCCTCCTGGGCACGGGCTATGCCGTGCCCCTCCTCGGTGTCAGTGCCCACGTGCGTCACACGGTACACGGCGGTGCCGTCTATCACGGTGCTGCCACGCAGCAGTAGGTTGGAGGGGTAGGCTGACTCCTCGTTGTCAGTCGGCTCTACGCTCTTCCTTGCCATTGGCTCGCCGGTAAACATCGACTCGTCCACAGAGAGATGCAGGTCGCTGAGCAACTCACCGTCGGCGGGCACCTCATCGCCACCCTCCAGGCGCACTATGTCGCCCACGCACACATCCTGCTTCTTTATCTCACGCAAGCGCACATTGCCGTGGCGGTCGCGACGGAAGACCTTCACGGCACGGTCGTTCTTCACCGTGTTGAGCACGTCAAACTCACGGGCGGCACGCGCCTCGAACAGGAAACCGATGCCGGTGGCAAGCAACAGGGCTATCGCCACTCCCAGAGGCTCTATCAGTACCGCCTTGCCACTGCCCAGGGCGAAATACTCGTACAGCGAGACGCACAGGGAAAAGACAAATACTACCAACAGCACCACTATAAGTGGATCGCGGAAGGTCAGTAGGTACTGGCGCCACAGGGGCATGCGCTCGGGTGGGGGGATGATGTTCCCTCCCTTGCCAAGTTTCACCTCCTGCGACTCATCACTAAGACTCTGTTTGTAGTATTCCGGTTCTGCCATCTCTTAACAATCTTGTTTCAACTCTTCCTTTCACTCTGCAAAGTTAACACTATTTCCACACTCCACAAAATAATAATGTATATAGCCGTGGCAAAAGCCTCATCACCACTCTTTTCTTGACGCAGGTCATCGCCCGTCTGCGCTCTGCCGCCCGTCTGCGCTCTGCCGCCCGTCTGCGCTCTGCCTGCCACCGTTCCCGCCGGTTTTGCCGGCGGGCCCATCGTCGGCGGGCCCTCGGTAAGGGGCGCAAAAAAAAAGCGATGACCTTCCCAGGCGACCGCTTCAATCTTCAATAGGTATTAGTTTTTTTTAAGGTAAAAAGATTGTTTTCAGGATAAC
>CAMHPC010000166.1 GCA_946186945.1 uncultured Prevotella sp. | reverse complement strand
CATTTTCATTCTCTTTAGACCTCAAAATGTGTCAAGTTTTTTTAGTTCAAGTCATACAGTATATTTCTGCTTGCCTAACAGTCATAATATTCCACCTTTTCTTTTACGCAATTTCCTTCATTCGTGCAAAGTGCATAACGCTGCCAGGGATAGATTCAACCATATTCCATAGTATTTGCATTTGATATCGAGTTCCTAAATTCTTATATGTCCAATTGTTTAAAGTAACTCTACCCAAATAGACATATCCCATAGTACGGGTTTTATCTTCAGAGAAATTCTTTTGTTCGCGAACGAACAGAAGCATCGTTTGCGTTTGTTGAATGTATGCTTGTCCTTCCTTGGATTCAGGTCTCACACGGTTTTGCGTATCCCATTGGAAAAGATCAGGTGATAGTGCTTTGTCGTCATAGTCTGTTGTGGAGCCTTCTTCGCGATTCTTAATTATATCAACAAACATAGCCTCGATATTGTGTTGTTTATTTCTCTCAACCCCTTCACGTGCCGACGATTTATGATTAAGAGTAGAAGTTCCTATTGCCACTTGTATTTGTGCTTTAGTGTATATACCATGCAATCTTAGCGGGAAATTTGGCAAGCCTGAGTTATCTGTTTTTTCGTATGTCTTATTCCCTTGAAGTAGCAGAGGCATGATTTCCCTTAATTCTTCACAGAAACAATCATCATCTGCAAGGGCATCTATCATCTGTTGAAGACTTTCAAAGTGTCCGGCTGTTTCAAAAAGATCATAATACAGCATTAAAAGTCGTTTCTTTTCTATTTCGTTCATTTCATTTACAGTGACCTTGAAAGACTTTTTTGCCAAGTTTTCAATAAAACTAAAATACGAATACGAATCAGTAGCCAACCACTTTCTGAAAACTGCACGACTCAATTCTTCGTTAAATTTGGACTGTTTATTGTTCAGTCCGGACATAAATAACAATTGATTCCAAGTACAACCCCGATATAGTTTATCTAAGGGAACATTGTACATACGAACAAAATTTGAGAGGGTAAGTAAAACAGAATGATGTCTTTCAAAATTCTTTACCAATTCAATAACTCTTCTGGGGGTAAATCTTCTAATTGCCCCTTTAATATTGTTAATGATATATTCTTTTGCCTTAGGCTCCAGAATAATCTGACACCCCAATGGCAGATGGGGGCAGTCGCGCTCCATTTCCTCGGCTACGCTCATAGATGTCCTACCCATCATCACGCGCATACGGTCTGTATAATTAAATTCGGCACGACAATTGCCTACATAGTCTAAAATATTTACATGTGTTTTCCCTTCAGACTTACGCAGGCCACGACCAAACTGCTGAATGAACACGGTGAGACTTTCCGTGGGTCTTAGAAAAAGAATTGTATCAACCTCAGGTATATCTATACCTTCATTAAACATATCCACCACAAACAGATAATTTATCTCCTTATTTTTCAATTGCCTGTAGAGTGGTCCACGCATCTGAGCATTTTGACTGGTTAGTACATCTGCCTTCAATCCACAAAGAGTAAATTTGGAGGCCATATATTTCGCATGTTGTTGAAGGTGCTTTTGCCCCTTTGGGGCGAGGGAGGGGGTGAATTCTTACCCAGGGCGGTGCCCTGGGCTTGGTGCTTGCCGGGCTTTCAGTCCGCTTTTCTCTGGGCGGTGCCATGAGCTTGGTGCTTGCCGGGCTTTGACTTTCCCTTCGGCCGTTGACCGTTGGTTCATTCCACTATTTTCCCGGGGCACTGCCCTGGGGATAAATGTATTATAGTCGTTTACCTCCCTCCCCGATGGGAATGCATAGTTTAGTTTGATTTCAGTCGTTGTAATATTGACAAAAAGGCGCAACCTAAGCAGATGCTTGGTTGCGCCCTGATGGAGAATGAAACAAAGGTTACAAAGTACTATTATTGTTGACTAACTCTTACGTCGCTGACAGTGATGTTGCCACCGTAGTTGTTGATGCTCCAGCAGTTCTTCTGCACGCCATAGATACGCATGGTGTAGGCACACACATCGTTGATATACATCACCACCACCGAGTTGTCGGTGTAGATATCCACATTGTACACATTGTCTGACGGACGGGCGAAGACATAGCCATCGGCTGCTTCGATGAAGCCCTTGCCTTCCTCGCCTTCCTGCTCGAAGTTCACCTTTCTGCCGTCTTCCGACTCGGGGTTCACCACCATGGTGTAGTATTTCTTCGAGTCGGTGCCGCGAACGAAGGATATGCCAAACTTATCCCAGTTGTTCGAGGTCTTCACGGTGAAGGAGATATGGTTGCAGGTGCCCAGACGGTTGTAGAGCACGTAGGCACCGTCGCCAGAGAGTTGACCGTCGCTGTAGCCCTGAGATGCCATCACCTTGGCTGAAGCGCTCTTGCCATACTTGGCTGCCATGGCGGGCACGGCTCCAAGGGTGAGGGTACCATCCTCGTGCTGGATGAGACGGTGGCATACCAGTGCGCCCGACCAGTTGGGCTCGTTGCCGTCGCCGGCTCCTACGTTGGTGTTCTTCTCGTGGATATCGCTGCCAGTACGGAACGGGCACCAGCCCCAGATATAACGCTCGCTGCCGTTGCTGGCGGTCTTGCCGGCATAGAAGGCACGGGTGTCGAGCATGCCTTCATGACCATCGCCAGGGAATTTCGGACCCTCGTCGAAGCATTTCTTCAACTCCTCGTAACTGCTTGCCACCATGTACTTCACCTTGCGGCTCCAACTGGTGCGGAAACTCTCGCTGTATACCAGATACCAGTAGTTGCCCATCTTGAAGATGTCGGGGCACTCCAGCATGCGGTCCCATATCATCTTGAAACGGCCCACGTGCTCCCAGTTGTTCATGTCGGAGGATTTGAACTCGGCGAAGACAGGGTCGCCACCGCCATTGGGATAGGTAGAGATGACCATGTGGTAGAGACCATCGTCTGCCACGAAGATCTGCGGGTCGCGGAAGTCATTGCCAGAGTAGCCATAGTCGGGGCCCTCAAGAGTCCACAGCACATCCTTGGTCCAGTTCTTGAAGTCGGTGGATGTGGCACGCATCACTACCTCGCGGTTCTTGAAGTCGGTGGATGTGGCACGCATCACTACCTCGCGGTTCTTGCAGTTGCCGTTGTGACCGGTGTAGTAGATGTAGTACACGCCGTCTTTCTCGTAGGCGCAGCCTGTGCCAAGTGCGGCATCCTGCTGATAGTCGTTGCTACCGAAGGGCAGTATCTCGCCCAGTGACTCGTAGTTGGCACCGTCGTGAGTGGAGACAGCCCAGATGGGGTGGAAGCGATGACTCATGTTATTGACAAACTCCTGCAGGTAGAGCACCTTGAAGTCGCCCGCACGCTGGTCGTAGAAGGGCATAGGGTCGCCCACACGACCGATAGAGGGGGTGTAGTAGGTGTGGAAGGCCTGATCATCGGTAGAGGCGAAGAAGGTGGTGGTGCCATCCCAGTCGCGTGAGGGGTCGCCGCTGAAATCGTCGTCGCTGCATGCCGTCAGCCCGCAGGCTGACAGCATGAGTGCGAATATTGAAAATATTTTAGTCTTCATAAGGTATCGGATTTATTTTGTTAGATAATCGAGTGCGTTGAGCATGATGGTACCCATATTGTCGTGGTAGTTGGACACGTATGGTGTAGGAG
>CAMHPC010000165.1 GCA_946186945.1 uncultured Prevotella sp. | reverse complement strand
CGATAGCATAGATTTTTTGTTCTTTTCATTTTGACTTAGGTTTTAAAGATAATAATAATATGAAAAATGTTGTTTGTGTTATTTCTTCTCAATACGTATGGCAGTTCCGCCGCCTGCTGCCAGATTCAGGTCGATAGTATCATCGCTGCTTACTTCTATCTGGCGTATCTGCATGGGGTAGGGGTTATTCTCATAGTGTGCATCCTTACCATCTTCATATATCACGGCTTTGTAGGTTGCACCCTTGTCCAGGAAGTCGAGACTCAACTTCAGGTGTCGTGGCTCTTCGTTGGTCATACTGCCTACAAACCAGCGGTCGCCATCCCTCTCCTTGCGTACCACTGTGATATACTTGCCTATCTCACCATGAGGTACAAGGGTCTGGCTCCATGTAGTGGGACAACTCTCTATGAATGTCAGGGCGGGTTGACCTTCGTAATTCTCTATGGCATCTGCCGCCATCTGCAACGGACTGTAGAGCACTACAAACTCGCTCAACTGCTTGCTGAGGGTGGAGTGTGGGTGGGTGCCCTTCACCACCTCAGAGAAGTTGAATATGGCGGGTGTGAAATCCATAGGTCCGGCAAGTCCGCGGGTGAACGGCAGAGTGACGGTATGTGATGGGGGATTACCGCCACGCACGTCCCATGCGTTATATTCCTGTCCGCGCACACCCTCCTGTGTCATCAGGTTGGGCAGTGTACGTTGTATTCCGGTGGGCATGGCAGGCTCGTGGTTGTCTATCATTATCTGATGGCGGGCTGCACATTCTATAACCCTGCGATAGTGGCGTATGCCATACTGCGACTTAGCCAGTTCCTTGCCATCAAACAATTGTCCCACGTAGCCTGTCTTCACCACCCTGATGCCTAGTTTGTTGAACCAAGTAAAAGCACTATCCATCTCCTGTTCTATCAGACTGGCACGTCCCCATGATTCCATGTGGCCGATGAAGCGTACGCCCTTCTGCTGACCATATCTGCATACTTCCTCTATGTCAAAGTCGGGATAACTCTTGAGGTATGTCACGCGCTCACCCTCTTTCCATCCCGGGTTCCATCCCTCTGCCAACACGCCACTAAATCCGTGACGGGCGGCAAAGTCCATGTAGCGTTTCACATTCTCGGTAGTGGCACCATGTGTGGGTCCCATCTCCCAGGTGTTGTCCTTCTTGTGTATGCTCCACCATATACCGATATACCGGCCAGGCTCTATCCACGATGTGTCGGCTATGCGCGAAGGCTCGTTGAGGTTGAGCATGAGTCGCGAGGTGATAAGACCACCTGCGGTACGACTTATTATGAGTGTGCGCCAGGGTGAGCGCAGATTTTCTTCGAAACGAACTTTCACACCGTCCTGCCAGGAGGTGAGGGCAGCAAGCAGACGCACACTGCCGTCCTGTGATGCTCGCGGTGTGTAGTTGAGACTGGCATAATCTTCCAGTGCAGCCTCGTGAAGTGAAAGGTATAAAGAGTCTTCATACTCTATAGTAAGAGGTGTGCATACAGTATCTTTCTTGGAAAGCATATTGCTCTGGTATATACCCTCAAAATAACTGGTACGGTTTGAGGGAATTGACCAAGCCTTGGCATCATGGGCCAATGTCATCTCGGTCAACTCCTCAAGCACACAATCATTTTTTACCTTTCCTGAAACTATATACCTAAAACCTATTCCGTCGTTGAACGCACGAAAGATGACTTGCATGCGTTTGCTCTTGTCTTTCTTCTCTCTGAAGGTGACAGCCATCTCGTTGTAATGGTTGCGGACGTCCTGGTCCTCACCCCATACCTGTTGCCAGGTCTCATCCACGCTGTTCCTTTTCACAGACTCAATGCTGACCTCCTCGCCGATGATGCCGTCAGAGAGTTTGTATCCCAGTCGTGAAGGCTTGACTATTATATTGTTGTTGTAAGTTACGCTGTAGTATGGCTTATGGTCCTCCACCCCGACGGTCACCATCACGGCTCCGTCGGGTGAGGTTACCATAACATTCTTAGCACCAAATAATGCTACACAATAAAAACTACTAACTATAACTAAAATAAAAACTTTCAAATATCGTTTGTAAAATATTCTATGTTCCATAAAAGTAGATTAGATGTAAAGATTTTAAAGCGTTTTTTTTGATGATGCAAAAGTAGTTTTGAAAAATACGTTAAACAAGTGGAACAAAGTAGAATCTAAGTGATTTAAAAAGCATCTTGTTGATATAATGTATTTTAGATGTTTGTTTTCTTTTAATTATCTAAGTTTTTGCAATCTTTATCATACAAAATAGTACTTAGTTTTTGGCGATAATAAATAATTTTTATACCTTTGACGGCATCAAAAAACATTATTTAGTATTTACTTTAGTTTATGTATAGTAGGTTCTTATTATCTCTGTTTTTCCTCGTATGTGCGCATCTCTCAGTCGGTGCACAGCAATTTGAAAATCTATATTATACACTCGACAGTCTGATAGATAAGCATGAACAGATCAATCTGGAGAAAGAGAAAAGTATAAAAGACATTCAGAGAGGTTTAAGCAATTTGTCTCTGAGTGAGGAACAGGAGTTTGATTTGAATATTAAACTTTACGATGAATACGAAGCCTTCCGTTTTGACTCTGCCTATTATTACATTTCCAGAAACCTGGAAATGAACTGCACGAAGACGGATATGAACAAATATGCGGTGACTGCCATACGCATGGCGCATGTACTGTCAGTGAGTGGATTGTTCGACAGGGCGGGTAATATGCTCGAAAAGATAGATGAGAGCAAACTGACCGATGAAAATAAGTTGAAATACTATACACAACTCATTGAGTACAACTTGTACAAGTCGGAAATGTCGCAAAACACGCCTTACTTCGGCGACTATCTTAATGTCATCCAGGAACTGAGGAAAAAGGTTATTGACATGGCACCAAAAGACTCTTATGACTACGTATTCCACAAAGCTACATACATAGTACAGGAAAATGACTACGATGGAGGTGTTGAACTGCTGGAAGGATATCTGCCTAAACTGAAAAAAGGTACGAGAGACTATAGTGTGGTGACAAGTACCCTGGCATTCTTCTATCAGATGAAAAAAGATACTGGAAAATGGGAATACTACACCTTGCTGTCAGCAATAAGCGATGAAATGGGGGCCATAAGGGAAAACAGTTCGCTACGCGTTTTGGCAGAGATACTGATAGAGAAAGGCAGAAACGATGAAGCATACGATTACCTGTTTCAGGCCATTTCCGATGCAAGATACTATGGCTCGCGCCTGAGAAGCATGCAGGTGGGACGCATGGCACCGCAAATCATGCAGATATACGACCAGGAACGTAAAGACACCCAGAAAAGAACGTATATCCTGCTCGCTATCATCTCTCTCATCACACTCATACTCATAGCCATTATCATCTATACACTAAACCTTATAAAGAAAGGTAAACGGTATGCCAGCGAGATACATAGTATGAATAAAATACTCAGTGAGCAAAACCAGGAGATAAAAAGCATAAATGAACAGATGCGTGAGAGCAACTACATAAAGGATGAGTACATCGGCAGATTTCTCAGACTTTCCAGTTCGTTTATAGACAAGTTTGAAGAGTATAAAAAAGACTTGAACAGGTTGGCTAAAGACAAGAAACTCGCCGATCTGTATGAAATGCTGAAAAGCCAGAAATACTCTCAGTACTATTCACAACAGTTTTACGAGAATTTTGACAAGGCATTCCTGAATATTTATCCCAACTTCATAGATGAAGTGAATGAACTGCTGCTGGAAGACAAAAAACTGGAAGTGCCCAAGACACAAGACAGACTCACCACAGAACTGCGTATACTCTCACTCATCCGATTGGATATATCAGATAACCAGACTATTGCCAGTATCCTTCGCTCGAGCATCACTACTATATATACCTACCGTTCCAAACTGAAATCAAGAGCAATTGACAAGGATAAGTTTGAGGACGATATCAGAAATATAGCAAGTTTCTAAAAAGTGTGCTTCTCATTCATACACTGATATGAGAAGCACCTATACAGAGAGCGGTAGACGG
>CAMHPC010000164.1 GCA_946186945.1 uncultured Prevotella sp. | reverse complement strand
ATATGGAGACGCTGCGGGATGAACGGCAGCGGGTGAACCTGATGCGCTTCTTCAAGACCGGAGAGGGAGAGTATGGCGAGGGCGATGAGTTCCTGGGGCTGAAAGTGCCACAGACAAGAGAGGTGGTACGGACGGTGGCTCGGGAGTTCCCGCTGCACGAGGTGCCGGAGTTGATGATGTCAAAGTGGCACGAGGTGAGGTTGTGCGGTCTGCTGATTATGGTGGCGAAGTTTGAGAGACTGGCCACAAAGCGGCTCTCGAACGACGCGGAGGCAATACGTGGGCGAGATGATATCCTGCAGTTCTACCTCGAGTATGCTGAGCGGGCGAACAACTGGGACCTGGTGGACCTGTCAGCACCGAAGATATTGGGAGGATGGCTGCTGCTGCCCACATCCTTGGGAGATGCATCCTCAACAGCTCTCTCTGACTCCACGGACAGGAATTATAAACTGCGGGTGCTGGATGAGTTGGCTCAGAGCGAGAACCTCTGGCGCCAGCGGATGAGCATGGTCTGTACATGGAAGCCTTCGCACGAGGGCGACCCGTCGTGGTGCTTACGATATGCTGAGGTTCACTTGCATCACCCACATGACTTGATGCACAAGGCGGTGGGATGGATGCTCAGGGAGATGGGCAAACACTGCTCGCTGGATCTGCTCAGGGACTTTCTGCGGCAGCATGCTCACGAGATGCCCCGCACCACGCTGCGCTATGCGATAGAGAAAATGTCGGATGCGGAGCGGAGAGAGTGGATGAAGAAATAATACGATGACGAGTCTTGTAATAATTCATCAAATGTATTTCTTTTTCTGAAAGAAAAGAATTAACTTTGCAAAAGAAAAAACAAGAACTATGAACATAGGTGATAGGGCGCCCGAGATCTTGGGCAAGGACGAGAAGGGACGGGACATACGTCTGAGTGACTATAAGGGTCGCAAACTGGTGTTGTATTTCTATCCGAAAGACAATACCAGTGGATGTACCGCTGAGGCTTGCAGCCTGCGCGACAACTATCAGACTCTGCAGGCTGAGGGCTACGAGGTGGTAGGCGTGAGCAAGGACTCTGCCGCTTCTCATCAGAAGTTTAAAGAGAAGCACCAGTTGCCTTTCCCACTGATAGCCGATGTGAACCACGAACTGCTGGAGACAATGGGTGCCTGGGGCGAGAAAAACATGTATGGCAAGAAAGTGATGGGCACCATACGTACCACATTCGTTATCAATGAGGACGGCATCATCGAGCAGATACTCCAGGGCAAGCAGATCAAGACCAAGGAACACGCCAGTCAGATACTGGCTCGCCCCTGAGAATGATGATATCAGAATAATACCTAAATTTCTTCACACCATGAAATTAGCAGAAGCATTAAGTTTACGTAAGGATTTACATACTCGTGTCAATCAATTGGTGGCTCGCCTGCAGAACAACGTAGTAATACAGGAAGGAGACGAGCCAGGGGAAGACCCCAAAGAACTGCTCGGCGAACTGAAGCGGAGTGTCAACCAATTGGAATACTACATATTCAAGATTAACGCTACCAACATGCAGGTGACCAACGAGAAGGGGGAGTCGCTGACGAAACTGCTGGCAGAGCGTGAAGCACTGAACATGTATATAAATGGTCTGCGCAATACCATCACCGCCGCTACGAATATCGGCACCCGGTACAGTCGCAGCGAGATAAAGATGGTTGCCACCATCGATGTCAAGGTCCTGCGCAAAAGGATAGACGAACTATCGAAGAAATACCGTCTGCTCGATATGGAGATACAGAGCCTCAACTTCAAGTACGACCTGGTGGAGTAGGAGAATACAAACAATACGGGAGAGCGACATACAAAACAAGTTGAGTTAAGAAAAAAACCAGATAAAAGATTTAGTTCTTTACGCCGACTGGCTTCGGCATATTATCTTACAGGGCAAGCCTTCACGTGTTACAGTTTATGTATCGACGGTGCACCGTGCATTACCATTTAACTAATTGTGGAGTACTGCCGCTCTCCTTTCCCTTTTTTTACTAAATATACTATTAACAGACTATGAAGCACCTGACAGTTCTGACCGGGGCTGGTATAAGTAAAGCCAGTGGTCTCTCCACGTTCCGCGACAAGGGCGGATTGTGGCAGAATTATGACGTCATGCAATTGGCAAGCATACAGGGATATCGCCGAGACAGGGAAAAAGTGCTGGATTTTTACAATGCCAGACGACAGAACCTGCTGACCGTGGAGCCAAATCACGCTCACCGTGTGCTCGCCGAACTGGAGAAGGACTATCAGGTATCCATCATCACACAGAACGTGGACGACCTGCACGAACGCGCTGGTTCCACTCATGTGCTGCACCTGCACGGCGAACTTCGTAAGTGCACATCGTCCAACAATCCCAACGACCCTAAGTGCATAGTAGAGAAACCGCTCGACGAACCGATATTGATTGGCGAGAAGGCGGCTGACGGGTCGCAACTCAGACCTTTCATTGTCTTCTTCGGTGAGAACGTGCCCAATATCACTGTGGCGAAAAAGATAGTCAGGGAGGCCGACATCTTCGTGGTCATAGGCACCTCGCTGCAGGTTTATCCCGCTGCCGGGTTGAAAGAATATGTTCCATGGAAGATACCTTGCTTCATCATCGACCCCGCCGATTTCTGGAAAGAGGACCTCTATGGATTCGAACATATCCAGACCACCGCCGTGGAAGGTATAGATATACTTGCGAAAAAACTAAAATCCCTTTGACGATGCTTAAGGTAAAGAAATGGATGGTAAATCCATGCCAGGAATGCACGCACGTGGTCTCTGACGAAACAGGCGAGGCGGTCATTATCGACTGCGGCGTGTTTTATGACAATGAGCGAAGAAACCTGTTGAAATACATTGAAGAAGAACAGTTGAGACCTGTACGACTGCTCCTCACTCATGCGCATCATGACCACCTGTATGGCAACGACCTCATACTTAAACATTTCGGACTCTATCCAGAGGTGCATGAGGCAGAACTCGGGATGATGCAGCACTTCCTGCCCTTGCGCATCAAGGAGATATATGGCGACAACTACCCTTATACCATTCCCATGCCCCAACGGTGTTTCAAGTCTCGCGAGTTGATAACCTTTGGCCACCATGTGTTGAAGGTCATTCACACACCCGGTCATTCGCCAGGCAGCGTGGTGTTCTATTGCCATGCCGAGAAAATCGCTTTTACCGGCGACACTCTCATGTCAATGTCCATAGGGCGGACAGACTTCCCCGGCAGCGACCATGAACAAATGGTGGAGAGCCTGGAACTGCTGACTCATTTCCTGCATGAAGATACTGTCATCTACCCCGGACACGGCGGCAAGTCGACCATGGCTCACGAACGAGCCTGCAACCCCTTCCTGTAACTTGTTCTCCAACAAATTAACTGCGCCCAAATCACTTTTTTGGGAGTATGGTGGTGCACTTAAAGGGCTATACCTAAGGCACGAGCAACGGCATTATTGATAAAGGCATTGAGTGTGATGCCCTCCTTGCTGGCAGCTAAGGCTGCACTGCTATGTATTTCCGGTGTGAGTCTGACATTCAATACGCCGGAATAAGGCTTTCTCGGGGCAATACCCTTTTCCTCGCACAATTTGAGATAATCATCTACAGCACCTTCGAAGTCTTCAGTGAGTTGTTCCACTGTTTGTCCTTCGTAGGTGATAGCATCCTTCATCATGCCCTGAACTGTACCATACAGGCACTTGTCTTCCTCGCTGTATTCTACGCTACCCGTATATCCTTTATATTTCAAATATCCCATAATCTAATCTCCTCTATTCAATATAACCATTTTTTAAAAGATAATTGGATTGGATACCACTAAGGTACTAAAAATCAACGACATGTGCAACTTTTTAAGCATAAATATTTTACGAATTTAATTCATCCAACAGGTTAAAATAATAAACTTTTGGCAACTTATCGCCATTTTCTTGCTAAATTTATGGGAACAACAGGTATATAGTTCCCTAAAATTATGCATTCCTGTGCCCCATAAACAATATATATGAGTTGCACATATCAC
>CAMHPC010000163.1 GCA_946186945.1 uncultured Prevotella sp. | reverse complement strand
AGAGTGAACAGTGGACTGGTAGACGAATTGCACGTGGCAGCCGACGAAGCACCCATAGCCAACAACGAGGTGAAGAACGAGGCTGTGGGAGCACTCACCATGCTCGGCTTCTCTCCGGCACCATCTGCCAAGATCGTGACGGAAATACTTAAAAACAACCCCGAAATGCCTGTGGAACAGGTAGTGAAACTGGCACTAAAACAGATAAAATAACACTATGAGGAAACAGACATGGACTCTGATTATCGCATTGGCCGTCATCACCATGATGGCAGGCAGAGCCATGTCTATACCCCGTGGTGCCAAAGCCCCGGCGGCAGCACCCCCCGACACCGTGAAACAGTCGCGCCCGCAGGTGATAATAGATCAGGAGGAGATACCCGACTCGCTGCTGCACCCCCGCTGGCGTATACAGCGCATCACACCCGTCACCCTGGAAGACCTGAACCAATTGCCCACCGACCTGCAGAGACCTGAAAACCTGAAACAGGAGGTGGTGTACAACGATACCCTCAATATGTACATAATAGGCAATAAAATAGGAGGGACGTGGATAGGAGCACCGGTGATGATGACGCCAGAGGAGTATATGAAATGGAGCGGAAGGCGCAACTTCTATCAGTATTTCAAGTCGAAAAACGAAGAGGTGGTGGCTACCAAGGGCAAAGAGAAATTCGACTTCACCGACATGCATTTCGACCTGGGACCGGCAGAGAAAATATTCGGTCCTGGTGGCGTGCGTATCAAGACCCAAGGAACTGCCGAACTGAAATTTGGAGCCACACTAAAAAGCATCGACAACCCCTCGCTGCCTATACGCAACAGAAATACTACAAGCATAGACTTCGACGAGAAGATAAATCTGAGCGTGAACGGTAAGGTGGGCGATAAGGTGAATATGAACCTGAACTACAACACCGATGCCACCTTCGATTTTGATACACAGAACCTGAAACTGAAATACGAAGGCAAGGAGGATGAGATAATCAAACTGATAGAGGGAGGAAATATCAGTTTCCCCGCCAACTCCTCGCTCATACGCGGAGCATCATCGCTCTTCGGTATACGAGCCGACCTGCAGTTCGGACGACTGAAACTGCAATCCGTATTCTCGCAAAAGAAATCGTCATCGAAAAGTGTGTCGTCGAAGGGTGGGGTGCAACTCACTCCCTTTGAGATAGATGCCGCCAACTACGAGGAGAACAGACACTTCTTCCTCTCGCACTATTTCCGCGACCGCTATGACAATGCCATGAAGACTCTGCCCAACCTTGCCACGGGGGTGAAGATAAACCGTATAGAGGTGTGGGTGACAAATAAAACCGGTACTACAACCAATACGCGTAACATAGTGGCACTGGCGGACTTGGCTGAGAACAAGACTATCAAAAACCAACAGTGGAACACCACTGGCATGGATGTGCCGGCCAACCAGTCGAACACGGAGTATTCGCAGATGGTGAGTAACTATAGTGAAGCTCGCGACATCAACCAGACATCTATAGTGCTCGATGCCATTCCCTCCTTCAACGGTGGCGCCGACTATGAAAAACTGGAGAGCGCACGCCTGCTCAATTCTTCCGAATATACCGTAAATACCGCCTTAGGATATATCTCGCTGAAATCGGCACTGCAGACTGACCAGGTGCTGGCAGTGGCATACGAATACACCTACGGCGGCCTCACATACCAAGTGGGTGAGTTCGCTTCCGATGTGACTGATGTGAACCAGTGCCTTTTCGTCAAAGCACTGAAGAACACCAGCAACAACCCACAACAAGCCAACTGGCCGCTGATGATGAAAAATGTGTACTACTTGGCTTCGTCGGTAGAGAGAGACAAGTTCCGCCTCGACATCAAATACCAGTCGGATACCACTGGCGTATATCTCACCTACATACCCGAACCACAGGTGAAGGACCAGTCTATCATCAAAGACCTGGGTGCCGACCGACTGGACAATAACATGAAGGTGCACAGCAATGGCTACTTCGACTATGTGGACGGATATACCGTGAGCAACGGACGAGTATTCCTGCCCGAGGCAGAACCATTCGGACAGTACCTGTATAAGTACCTCACACAGAAGGGCGTGAGCGATGAGGTGGCAAAGAGCTACTGCTTCTTCGAACTCTACGACTCTACCAAGACTGTAGCAAAGCAGATAGCAGAGAAAGACAAATTCATCCTCACAGGACAATATCGCGGCACTTCAGCCAATGTCATCTCACTTGGCGCATACAACGTGCCACAAGGGTCGGTAGTGGTCACTGCAGGAGGTGTCACACTCACTGAAGGCTCCGACTATACGGTAGACTATTCGGCAGGTGAGGTGACCATACTCAACCAAAGCATCATCGATGCAGGAACGGCAGTCAATGTGTCGCTGGAAAGCAATACCGACTATGCACAACAGCGCAAGACTATGTTCGGACTCAACTGGCAGTACGATTTCACAAAGAACCTGCAACTCAGTGGTACACTGCAACACCTGTCGGAACAGGCACTCAAGTCAAAAGTCACTATGGGCAGCGAACCGCTCAACAATACCCTCTGGGGCGTAAATATCAACTGGAAGAAGGAGAGTCAGTGGCTCACCAATGTACTCGACAAAATACCGCTGCTCAGACTCACCAAACCCTCCAATATCAGTTTCAAAGCAGAGTTTGCACAACTCATAGCCGGACAGAGTCATGGCACGCAGGACAATGCCTCGTATATCGACGATTTCGAGAATACCAAAAACACCATCGATGTGTCGGCTCCGACCTCGTGGATCATCTCGTCCGTGCCCACCATGTTTGACGAACAGAAAGACCGCACCACCCTGAGCAGCGGCTACAACCGTTCGCTGCTGGCATGGTACAATATCGACCCGCTCTTCACACGACGCTCTTCATCGCTCACACCGGCACATATCAAGAGCGACCTCAATCAACTCTCCAACCTCTTCGTGCGCGAGGTGTACGTGCGCGAACTCTATCCCAACCGCGACCAGAGTTCGTATAGCGGCAGCACCGCCACATTGCCAGTGCTCAACCTGGCTTTCTATCCCGATGAGCGCGGACCGTATAACTTCAATCCAAACCTCAACAACCGAGGACGACTCACTGACCCCTCAAAAACCTGGGGAGGTATGATGAGAAAACTCGACACCAACGACTTTGAAGCAGCCAACATAGAGTATATAGAGTTCTGGCTCATGGACCCCTTCGTGTATACCAACCAACAGGCAGATGCCAACGAGTATGGCGGCGACTTCTATATCAACCTGGGAGAGGTGAGCGAGGATGTGCTGCACGACGGCAAGAAATTCTATGAGAGCGGCATGTCTGTGGACGGATCAAACAACTACACCACTACACAGTGGGGTAAAGTGCCAAACCAGTCCACAGTCACATACGCCTTCGCAACATCCAGCGGGTCCAGACCCAAGCAGGATGTGGGATTCGACGGACTCACTGACGAGGAGGAACGACAGTGGGAAACATACCAGGACTTCCTCACATCCATACAGGGCAAGGTAGACCAGGATGTGCTCGACTCTATTATGGCAGACCCATCCAACGATAACTACCACTATTTCCGCGGCAGCGATTACGACCAGATACAGGCATCAATCCTGCAACGATACAAGAGGATAAACAATCCGCAAGGCAACTCGCCCGACTCGGACAGCCGTACGGAGAGTTACGACACCTCATACAAGACTACTCCCGATGTGGAGGATATAAACCAAGACTATACCCTCAATGAATATGAGAAATACTACCAGTATCATATCTCGCTGAGACCAGAGGATATGGTGGTGGGGCAGAACTTCATAGTGGATAGCCGTGAGGATGCCGGTAAACTGCGCAATGGCGAGAGTTATAATGTCACTTGGTACCAGTTCCGCATACCTCTCGACCAATACGAACGGCGCGAGGGGGCTATCAGCGATTTCTCCAGCATACGATTCATGCGCATGTTCCTCACCAACTTCCAGAAACCCATCATCTGCCGCTTTGGCAGCCTCGACCTGGTACGCGGCGAATGGCGCGTGTATCACCAGAACCTCACCAATAGTG
>CAMHPC010000162.1 GCA_946186945.1 uncultured Prevotella sp. | reverse complement strand
CCTTTGCTACGTTCCCGTCCTGGAGGATTCGAAGGGAGCTGGCCGTGTAAGACTTGCCCATGTTCGCTTTGAGCGGTGCAAAACTAATAAATAATTCTTGAATTACTAACTGTAATGACAGTATTTTTACATATTTTAACATATCTTGCAGATACACTCTCGCAATTAAAATGTCGATATTCGGTATTCTCAACTTTTTTGTCTACTTTTGCACCGTATTTTGACAGTATATTAAAACAACTGATGACTTTCACAGAAGCATACATACAACTCAAGGCATACGCTCGCATCGATGGCGCCCTGCTCGGGCTGTTCTGGGTGTTGAGTTTCGCATGCTTCGTGGGACAGTTTCAATACCCCCTCTGCGGCATGCTGTGGATGGCGAGTCTGGTGCTCACCCCTTTCTTCGTGGCATATCGCACCAGCCGTTTCCGCAATGTGGCCCTCGGTGGCTACATTTCCTTCCGCAGGGCGTTTGCACATGCAGCATGGACATTCTTCTACGCAGCCCTCATACTCGCCATTGCCCAGTGGGCATACTTCCAGTATATGGATCACGGTAGGGTGGTAGATCAACTCTCTCTGCTCTTTGCTGACAAAGACCTGCAGCAGATGCTCACATCTATGAACTATCCCATAGATCAAATCAATCAGGCTATCGATGCATGGCGAACCATGCGACCCATCGATTTCGCATTGCAGACACTGTGGACCAACTGCCTCGTCTCGCTGCTGCTCAGCCTGCCTATAGCCGCTGTGATGAAACGAAAAAAAATTCAACCCATTCAATAAACACTTTTTATGGATATCTCTGTAGTAATACCACTATACAATGAAGAAGAGTCGCTGCCCGAACTCTACCAGTGGATACAGCGCGTGATGAACGAGAACCACTTCACTTACGAGGTGATATTCGTCAATGATGGCTCTACCGACCACTCATGGCATGTCATCGATGAACTCAGTCAGAAGTCTGCCTGCGTCAAAGGCATTAAGTTTCGCAGAAACTACGGCAAGAGTCCCGCTCTCTACTGTGGTTTCAAACAGGCACAGGGCGACGTGGTAATTACTATGGATGCCGACCTGCAAGACTCGCCCGACGAGATACCTGAACTCTACCGCATGATTATGGTGGATGGATACGACCTGGTGTCGGGGTACAAACAGAAACGGTACGACCCGCTCACCAAGACCATTCCTACCAAACTCTTCAACTGGACGGCGAGGAAAATTTCCGGCATAAAAAACCTGCACGATTTCAACTGTGGACTCAAGGCGTACCGCTCTGATGTGGTGAAGAACATCGAGGTGTATGGCGAGATGCACAGATATATACCATACCTGGCCAAGAATGCGGGATTTACCAAGATAGGCGAGAAGGTGGTGCACCACCAGGCCAGAAAATACGGTAAGTCGAAATTCGGCATCAACCGCTTTATCAATGGCTACCTCGACCTCATCACACTGTGGTTCCTCTCTACCTTCGGACGCAAACCCATGCACGTCTTCGGATTCCTCGGCTCTATCATGTTCTTCATCGGTTTCGTAGCCGTGGTCATCCTCGGCGTCGACAAACTCATTGCCCTTGCCAACCACGTGCCGCAACGCCTTATCACTGACTCGCCTTATTTCTACCTGGCTCTCACCATGATGATTATCGGCACACAACTGTTCCTGGCTGGATTTATAGGCGACCTCGTCAGTCGCTCGTCATCCAATCGCAACGACTATCAGATAGAGGAGGTGATAAGATGCGAAGAATGATGGTGGCGATGGCCATGGTGCTCGCACTCTCGGCATGCTCATCGGTTGACTGCCCGGTCAACAGTATGGTGCGCATGGTATACACGCTCGATGGCGATGTCACCACGCTCATCTACCCACTCTCCGTGCTCACTATCAAGGCTGACGGCAAGGACACCGTCCTCATCCAGCCCACTGAGAATACCAGCAAGTTCTCGCTGCCGGTGAGTTACTCACAACCACAGGACGTAATCATTCTCTCTGTAGACAAAGGACTGGACAAACCGGTCAACGACACCATCTACGTGTCAAAGACCAACTACCCACACTTCGAATCCGTCGACTGCCAGCCCTGCTTCTTTCATAATATCACCGAGGTGGCATATACCTCGCACATGCTGCAGGACCTCAGCGTCGTAAAAAACACAGTGGATTATGACTCAGACAATACGCACATCTATCTGTATTTCCGCCCTGACGATTAGCATGTTGATGTGCTCACTCACGGCACATGCGCAGAAGCAGAAAAAGACGGAATACCTCACGCTGAAAAATGATACCACTGCCCTATGGCAGGGAGTGGCTCTCTCGTTCGACCTCGTGGGGGCTGTGCAACTGTGGGTGAGCGACTATGGACAGTATGAGGGGGCACTGCGCATCAATCTCAAGGACAGGTGGTTTCCTATCATCGAGGCTGGTCTGGGCAAGGCGGATGCACACGATGACGTCACACGTATCACGTACAAGACCTCAGCACCGTATTTCAGAGTGGGTGCCGACTTCAACGTAATGAAAAACAAGCACGATATATACCGACTGTATGTAGGTGCACGATATGCCTTCACTTCGTTCAATTACGATATCACTCATCCTGGGGTGGACGACCCTTGGTGGGGAGGCACGGCTGTGTATGGTGCCAGCGATGTGAAGTGTACGTACCACTGGGCAGAAATCTGCTTCGGAGTGGATGCTAAAATCTTCGGACCGCTGCACCTGGGGTGGTCGGTGAGATATAAAAACAAACTCTCTGCCTCTACCAAGGGCGAGGGAAAAATATATTACGTGCCGGGATACGGCAAGCACGACAGCAGCACACTCGGCGGCACGTTCAATGTCATCATCGATATCTGATATGGACAGCAAAGCAAACGACAGGCGCCGCAAGGCTCTCAGATGGCAGGTGCCATTCCTGCTGCTTCTCATCGTGGCAACGGTGCTCATCATCCGCCACCAGAACCTCATGCCATACCAACTGGCCAAGGGACCAGTATTCGGTACGTTCTATAGCGTGAAGTACCAATGCGACGACGACCTACAGTCACTCATTCTCGACGAACTGAAACGTGTGGACGCTTCGCTCTCAGCATTCAACGATACATCGGTCATCTCACGCGTCAATGCCAACAAGGACATGACCACGGACGAACGCTTCGAAGAGGTGTTCTCTCTGGCACAGAAGGTGGCAGAGCAGACCGATGGCTGCTTCGATATAACCGTGGCTCCGCTGGTCAATGCATGGGGCTTCGGTTTCAAACAGGGCATATCGCCCACACAGCAGGCCATAGACAGTATCATGCCCTTCATCGGTTACAAGAAGGTGAAACTACAGGCGCACCGCATAGTCAAGGAACATGCGCAGACCATGCTCGATGCCAGTGCCATAGCCAAAGGGTATGCCTGCGACAGGGTGGCTACGCTGCTCAGGGCACACGACGTGCAGAACTTTGTGGTGGAGATAGGTGGCGAGGTGGTAGCGCAGGGCAAGAGTGAGAAAGGCGAACCGTGGAGGGTAGGCATAGCTCAACCCGTAGACGACTCGCTCTCAGTGGATATACCCAATATGGCAGTACTTAGCATGGACAACTGCGCCATGGCTACCAGCGGCAATTACCGCAATTTCTACTACCGTGACGGTAAGAAATACGCTCATACCATCAATCCACACGAGGGACGTCCCGTGCAGCACTCCCTGCTCTCTGCTACCGTGGTGGCACGCAACTGCGCCACGGCAGATGCCTACGCTACGGCATTTATGGTCATGGGTCTGGACAAAGCCAAGACTCTGCTCGAGGGGCACAGCGAACTCTCTGCCTTCTTTATCTTCGCCGACAGTACAGGTGATTATCACACTTGGTGCTCGCCTAAGTTGGAAAAGAAACTCATGAAATAAGCCTTTACCACATGAGGAGCGACGAGATTTTTGTGCGCTTGCAACAACTACCGCTGTTCATGGGACTGAGCCACACAGAGATGCTCTCGCTCATCGAACGGGTGCCGCTGGCATTCTCGTCTATCATCCCAGGCAAGACAGTGGTGGCTGAAGGGAAACACTGCACACATGCCGTCTTTATCATCTCCGGTGAGTGTGAGGTGGCTGTATCGGCTGCCGATGGTACTTACAGCATATATGAGAGGGTAGGGGCTCCGATGAT
>CAMHPC010000161.1 GCA_946186945.1 uncultured Prevotella sp. | reverse complement strand
AACATCTTGCGCTTCGCCGACGGCAGCATCCGCAAGGTGGTGAGACGCTAAGACAGTCGTCACCCGTTCTGAAAAGCATGTCACCCGCTCCGAAAAGCATTAGAGTTTGAAGAGCAGACGGAGGTGCGAGGCGGAAACTCCTTTCTTTTTCGTGTTTTTTTATTGGTTTTTTATGAAGTTTTAATTATTTTTGCCAAATAAATTTAAGCAAATGAAATATCTTTACTCTTTTTTGTTGCTTTTTGTTACTTTTCACACCTCCGCACAAAAACATCTGGTATTAGTAGAAGAATTCACCAATACTGGTTGCAATCCTTGCGCCAGTTGGTCACCAATACTCGATGAGGTGATTGACCTCCGCCTGGGCGACTGCATTGCCATCAAATACCACAGCGGCTACCCCGACAGAGAAGATGTTTTCTACAACTACGACGCGACATCGCAGCAGACACGCCACGATTTCTACGGAGTGGACGGTGTGCCCGCCACCTTCGTCAACGGCACAGAAATAGGCGATCGTACGTATGAGATGATGAACACAGCCATTGATTATTTTCTGGCACAGCCTTTAGACTACAGTCTGAATGTGAGCAAAGAACTGAATAATCACCACCTGGCAGTGCGAGCCGACCTCACCCCCACTACCCAATCGGTGAACACCGACCGCCTGCGCCTGTTTATTGCGGTAATAGAAGAGCATCTGACTCCCACCATACCCTGCTCTAACGGCGAGCAGAGACTTCACTACACCCTGCGCAAACTGATGACCGGCGGCAACGGCGTTCAAATAGACAAAAGCAGACTGGAAGTCGGCGAGACCTTCACTTACAACGGTGAGTGGGACATCGACTTCATGAATGACGAGGGTCAACTTGGTGTGGTGGCCTTCCTGCAAAACATGGACACCAGACAGGTGCTCTGCACAGCCTATTCGGAACCTGGATGCGAGCAGGAGAACCGTCTCACGGCAATGAGAATCAGCGACACCCCAGACCTGATATGCGTGTCGAACTATTACGGAAAAGTGCTCTTCCGCAACAACGGCTCCAACACCCTGACCTCCGCGACACTCAATGTGGAGGTGAACGGCACCGTGAAACAATATCCGTGGAGCGGTACCCTCAACTACCTGGAGCGTGACACCATGGCCTTTGACAATTTCACCGACTTTGACCTAAGTGCCGATGAAAACCAAGTGAACGTATGGTTCTCCGACATCAACGGCACCGAAGCCGTGAGCAACAGCCTGAGCAGCACATTCGCTAATTCCATCCAAGCCACCTACGGGGTGCGTCTGCGCCTTTATACCGACAAGAAACCTGAGGAGACCACCTGGAAGGTGTACAACTCGGCAGGCGACGTGGTTCAGGAAGGCGGCCCCTACACCGAGGCAAGGAAAATCCACAACATAGACCTGGAACTGACCTATGACGACTGCTACATGCTGGAGTTTGAGGATGCAGGCGGTGACGGTATCAAGGGTGCTTACGGCAACGGCTACTACCAATTGTTCCAAATAGACGCCGACGGCAAGACCACCCGCATAGCGCAAGGCGACTATGAAGGCAGTTTGTGCGATGTGTACTTCAATCTGACCGGCACTCCGAAGAAGAAAAAACGTCTGGTGCTCTTCGAGGAGTTCACCAACACCAGTTGCGACCCCTGCTCCGAATTCTCGCCCTCACTCGACAAGACCATCTACGAACGCATGGGCGACATGGTGGCCATCACCTACCACGGCAACTTCCCCTCCGAACGCGACCCCTTCTACCTGGCGAATACCGTAGACGCAATGGCCCGCCTCAACTACTACGATGTAACAGGTGTGCCTTCCTTGCGGGTAGACGGTGAGCATGCCGGCGCCTGGGGCTATGAGGAATACCTCGACTCCTATATCGACATAGCCGGCGACGTGCCCCCACAGATGGACATCGACACTGAAGCCTCACTGAACGACGGAATGCTTACCGTGGACGTGAGCCTGACACCCAACGAGATAGCCGACGGCTCCAACCTGCGCCTGTATGTGGCCGCCGTGGAGGAGCGCGTGGAATGGGCTGATCCTGCCCCGAATGGCGAGAAATCGTGGAACTACGTGATGCGCAAACTGCTGCCCGACGCACAAGGACAGCCTCTACCTGCAGAACTGCCACAGTCAGTGCCCACCCACTATGAGTTCACCTGGCAGGTGGCTCACTATGACGATGAAAACGAACTGGGACTCGTGACCTTCGTGCAGGACAATACTACAAAGAAGGTGCTGGGTGCCTGCTACACCCCACGGCCCACCGGCAGTGAGCACGCCGTGAAGATACTGGGCATTGACAACATGCCCGACCGCATCTGCACCCCCCAGTTCATTTGCGACCTCACTGTGAGGAACACGGGTCGTGCAATACTGAGCAGCGCCACCCTCAACGTGCGCATCAACGGTCAACTGCAGGCCACTCCATGGACAGGCCGTCTGGAATACCTCGACATTGCCACCCTGCATACGCCCTTGTTCAGCGACTTCACACTGACCGACGGCACTCTCAACGAAGTAGAGATATGGATTTCAGACCTGAACGGCAGCAGCGAGGAGAGTCTGCACAAGACGCTCACCCTTGCCAACGCCCACAAAGCACAGAACGCCGTGCGACTGACGCTGATGACAGACAACGCCCCAGAGGAAATTACCTGGAAGGTGTACAATTCGGCGGGCGACGAGGTATGCGCGGGCGGGCCTTATACGGAAAAACGCAAGAAACAGGTGGTGGATCTGCCACTGAGCGAGGACGACTGCTACAGGCTGGAATTTGAGGACACCGGAGGCAACGGCATAACGGGCGAGAACGGACGCGGCTACTACATGCTGCACGAGGTGAACGCCGAGGGACAGACACGCCTTCTGGTGCAGGCCGACTACACCGGCGCCACCCACAATGTCTTCTTCAGTCTGCAGAATGCCTCGCTGACAGGCATACAGCCGGTCACTGCCACTCAGGATGAAAGCGGTCAACTCTACGATCTTCAAGGCCGCAAGGTGTCACAACCCCTCAGAGGCATCTACATAAAGGATTCAAAGAAACTAATTAACAAATAACATCAAATAACAATGAAAAGATTCTACACATTATTATTCTTGGCGCTGGCTGGAATAGGTTCAGCCTTTGCCCAGTGGAATACGAATGCCAATCCTGTGTGTATTTTCGACGCCAGCGGACACGGCGACTACTATGCCAGCAATCCCAAGGCAGTACGCACACCTGACAAAAAGACATGGATAGCATGGCGCTCCTGGGGTCTCAAAGAGGTGAACGGTATAGACCGCTCCGCAGTGAGAACCCATCTGCAACTGCTCGACAGAGACGGTGTGCCACAGTTCAGTGAGCCCATCGTGGTGAATGACTACATCACCTCGACATGGTGGTCGGAGTATGGCCTTCAGGTAGCATCCGACGGTTCCGCCGTCGTGACCGTGGCCGACGGACGCGCCGAGGAGTCTTTCTTACCCGACTTGCAAGACCATTCCTACTTTTTCTCACCCGCCATATACAAAATTGACCAGCAGGGCAACTTCTTGTGGGGAAAGGACGGCATAGCCTACACGCAATACACCAATTCAGCCTTCACCAACTGCTACACGGTGGGCGATGACACCTACCTCATTTTCTTCAACAACTCGGAAGACGGAACTGGCATAGCGGATGACATGACCAATATAGGCACCTTCTTACAGCGCATCAACAGCGACGGTACGACGGCATGGGAAATACTGTAACGACATTACTTTCTTTTCACCTTTCGTATTTGTCACTGTTACTTTATCTTCTTCATCAAAATCAGAAATCGAAGAATATTTGCATGGGATAATCATCCTTAAGGACATATCAATTATACCATATTTCTCTTCTTTAATTGTCTCTGTTTCATAATAAGTATACGGATTTCCATAATGGCCATAGCCCGTTTTACGTACTCGAACTTTTTGGGGTATCGTTCGAGATACAACAAATAATTGATTTCCAATAGGTCTGACAGATTCATATATATGCTCTGTCTTTTCATTGGAACAATTACCTATAGCTACTTTTTTCCCTTTCCATAATGCAAATAGTCCATCATTGTCCAACAATTCTATTTTTGAATAGCCAGAAGGGATAATAACTTCATTTTCTTCATTAACGACAGAATAAGTATCAAACGAAGATAGCAAACGACCTCCATTAAAATGTTTCACATTAGGGATTTCGTTTCCTGCATCGTCTATCCCGCCAATGTTATTATTACGAGTTGCTTGAACAGAGCCATCTTCTGTGCAAGTAATACTAGAATACTTAAACTCGGTCAATTGGTTACCATTTATATCGAACAATGCTACAGAATAGTCCTTTTTTA
>CAMHPC010000160.1 GCA_946186945.1 uncultured Prevotella sp. | reverse complement strand
GTCACAAGAAAGCGTGAAGATCCCCTCTTGCGACGCGGGACGCGTCGCCTCCTATAATTCCCCTCTTGCGACAGATTATCTATGTATTCGGGCGAGTGACGCAGAAAACGGCAGGTGTCGCTACAAGTGAATGAGAAATGGGCTGAAAAAGCAACTCGATGCTTTTTCCGCCCATTATATTTGCAACATGAAAAGCGCTGAGACGCAATCAAACAGAGTAAAAATAACTAAAAACAATACTATTATGAAAAAGATCTATCTCTTCGCAACAGCACTTGCCTGCATGACCATGTCAGCACAAAATATTTTTGCAGTGAACAATCCTGCAGCGGTCAATCAGCAGACTGAAATGCCCCAAACTTCTGACGACATAGTGATATCACCTGCCTCGGGCGATATCTCCGCAGCCCTGAGCGATGCCCTCGGCACAGGCAATGCTGCCAAGAACATCACCATCAACCTGGCGGCAGGTGTCCGCTACACACTGAGCCGGCCCATCATGCCCTCTGCCAGTCTGATAATCAACGGTGCTGAAGGTGCCGTGATAGATGCCTCGAATCTTTCAGCCAACACCTACAACTCTAAAAAGGATGATGAGAAAGAGGGTAGCAATACGGCTTTCATCCTGATGTCGGGCACTCCGAGCGGCACGCAGACCGACGGCTACTACCGTGTGGAGCAGGTGACAGTAAAGGATGTGACTATCAAGGGACTGAAAAGCGCTTTCTTCTCCGACGGTGACAACAAGAAGGCACCTTACTGTGTGGTGAATTTCACTATCGACAACGTGGTGGTGGAGTCAACGCCCTCAACCAAGATTTACGGTCTGCTGCTGTTCAAACGCGGCGGATTCAAGGACCTGACCATCAGGAACTCCACGTTTTATGGCAACGGCAGCAAGAACCTGAAGGCATTCACATACGCCAAGGCCGACTTGCAGAGTTTCGGTTACGACACAGCGAAAAACAAGCACAACATCACTTACCAGAACAACACCTTTGTCAACGTTCTGGCTCCTACGAACGAAGAAGGTTGGTCGAAAGACCCGTTTACCGGCACCGACTATGTGAACTATGACATTCAAGCCAACATCTGGTATAACTGCGGACTGAATATCACCACCGGACTGATAGGACAGGAACTGGCACCTAATGCCAAGAAACTGTTCAGCAAGAACAGCTACTACAATGCCGACGAGGAGACCAACGTGGTGAAGAACCAGGCAGTATTAGAGAGTCTGATAGACACCAGCAACGACATAGTGACCACCGACCCCACATTTGCCGACATATCGAAAGCCGACTTCCACGTACACCCGGGTTCGCTGCAGGCGAAGATGAAGACTGGCGACCCCCGCTGGCTCGTGTCTTATGATGCTGCACAGGCTCTGCCCGCCGATATCATCCTCAACCTGCCCTTGGCAGACAATATCACCAAGAAACTCAATGCCGCCAAGAGCGATCTGGACAATGTGGGCGACATCAATATCATTCTGGCAGCAAACAAATATTCACTGACTGAGTCAATCACTACCTCGGGTTCCATCACCATAACAGGCACCAACGCCACACTCAACTGCTCGCGCCTCACGGGTCCGATGATCATCTTAGAGGGCACCAAGGAGATGGCAGACAACATAAACGCCGACGGCACTGTGGGTGCAAAGAGCGCCACATACAAACACATAGAGACCGTAAGTATCACCGGCGTGAAGACTTCGCTCAAGAAAAGCACCACGATAGTAAAGGATAGCCAGAAGACACTGGTTGACAACGTGATAATCGAAGACTGTGTGTTTGAGTTGGAGGGTAACGACCCTGTGTTCGACTTCTCCGGATATCCCTCCAATCTGCAAATCAGCTCATCCACTCTCTGGTCGAGTATGGGCCACAAGGGCAACATACTGCTCACCGGCGGACGTGTGAGAGACTTGGACAAATCGCAAAACAATCTCACCCAAGCCATCAGCATAGACTACTGCACACTGTATCAGATAGCCCAGGGCACTGGCTTCAACAAACTTGCCAACAAGGCGAGCAGGACACTGGCACTCACCCTCACCAATTCCATCATCTACGACTGCACCACCGACGGTGAAGAGGTGTGCGGCTGGATGGGCGGCGCAGAATCCGACAGTCCGAAAATGACATACAACAAGAACACCTACTTCAGTAACGGTAAGGTACAGGCAGGATGGACAGATGAAGATGAGGCTCTGGACGGCCGCGATGTCACAGGCACCGCTTTCGATAACGATCCTAAATTCTTCGATGTAGATGCAGGAGATTTCGCCATTGACAGAAACTCGCCCCAGGCACAGGCTCCCGAAGGCCAGACCCAGTATGGCGACCCCCGCTGGTCAACATGGTTGGCTGATGACTTTGCCAACAGGGGTCTGTTCGACAGAGGAAACGATACAGACTTCCACGGAAATGTAAGTGGCATCAACCACGTGGAAACCAACACACAGCGTGAAGACGGGAAATGGTACACTCTGAACGGTGTGGAGATAGAGAAGCCTACCAAGCCGGGTGTTTATATCCACAACAACAAGAAGGTGATGGTAAGGTAAAGTAATTAAGGAGGCGTCGCCTCCTTAATTACTTTACTTCTATGGGGAGGAGCGCCAACTGATTGCGCCACTGCTTGGTGTGGGCAAACCAATCGTCGGCAGAGGCGAAGGGCTTTTTCTCTCTGCCGCAGCAGAAGGAGATGTAGTATGTAACTGCACCGGCCTGCACCGGCAGCGGATAGATGAAGTCCTCCCCTACCCTCACGTCATCTCCCTCGGAAAGCTGCGGCATATAGAGCGCCATGCCGAGCGTCTCCATACCACCATCGGCAGAGCCCCACGAAGCCCTCAGTCCACTGCGGTCGGCGAGCAGTTTTACACCCGTCAGTGCCTTCATGCCCGTACAGAGAGCATATTCGCTGTCGGAGGTCAGCACATCCACACGGCAGTGGCGGTGACCGGCATATACGGTGAAGCGCTGCATCACGTTCACCCTCTTCTCTGTGTTTTTCGGTTCCCATCCGTAGGTATAAACCTCGAGCACCGTGCGCAGCGGTCCCACTGTCACCACCCTCATCCGCCTTTTCGATGCCATGGTGAAATAGTCGGGTGCGGTGCCGTCCCACGGGCGCAGCGAACCCAGTCCCATGTTCTCGTATCCATCCACCACCACACTGCCGTAGCCCATACTCTGCTGTATGGAGTCGGGACGGTTGTGTGTGGAGCGCAGTTCGAGCGTGCGGCGCGATTTACCGAAGAGCGACACCGCGTATGATTTGTCGAACCTGATGAGATAACCCACCATATCCGTTTCTATCGCCCCACCCCCATTGGCGAGCACCTTATACGCCTGTTCGCTGCCGTTCACGGTGAGGTCGCTCAGGCCAATGTACTGTGTGTCGTCGAGCGTCTGCTTCATCACCGCCATCTCGGCGTATGTGCGTGGTATGAGTTTCTTCTTCGACTTCGGTACGGCATTGAGCACCACCGTCTTCGTCTCGCCCGGTGTGAGCGATACCATGAAGAAGAGTTCATCGGGTGTGCCGTCGCCGTCCATGTCATCCAGTTGCACGGGCGTGTTCATCCCATCCACCGTAGCCTTTATATCCTGCGCGCCGGCCATATGTATGTCGGCGAGCGCCACGGTCACCGGTGCCATGTCGGCAGCCACCTTGTTGGGGTTGTGGATACGGAAAGAAGCAGTCTGTGCCGCGACGGAGAGGGTCGCAGCACAGGCCAGTGTAAGTACGAAAAGTTTTCTTATCATATAATGTTGATTACGATATCCTTTTCCAGGTTTCTCTTGGGGCATTTCACGTGCAGCGTCATACTGCCCTTGCCCTTGTCGGCAGCCACCACCACCACCAACTGTCCGCTGAAGAGCGTCATCCGTGGTTGGGTGAATGGCATGAGCGATGTGGCATCGCCGTTGCAAGTGGCTTTGAATGAGCCGTTGCCAGTGACGGAGAATTCCATCAGGTCATCGGCAGTGGGCACCATCACCCCGTTCTCATCGTTGAGCGATACGGTGATGAACGCCAGGTCGTCGGCACCGGCGCGCAGGTTTGTTCTGTCGGCAGCGAGCGCGATACTTGCCGGTTCGCCTGCCGTGCGCATGCTGGCGGTGCCCGCCATTCTTCCCTCATTGTCGTACACCACCACGCGCACCTCTCCAGGTTCATATTTCACGTCATTCCAGCGCAGGCGATAGCGGTCGAGTCGCTGACCTTTCTGTTTATGTATACGTCCCTGGCTCTTGCCGTTGACGAACAGTTCAGCCTCGTCATAGTCGGTATAGCAGTACACGGGAGTGACCTGTCCCTCGCGTCCTGGCCAGTTCCAGTGCGGGAGCAGATGGATGGTATGTTTCTCTTTATTCCAGTGGCTGCGGTAGAGGTAGTAGCGGTCCTTGGGCAGTCCGGCGAGGTCGCAGATGCCGAAGTAGC
>CAMHPC010000159.1 GCA_946186945.1 uncultured Prevotella sp. | reverse complement strand
AGCCTGCGCATAGGCAAGAGCATAAAGGTGGGCGAACTGAGTTTCGAGGGTCTGGAGATTGCCACCCCGAAGGAGGTTATCGTCTGCACCATCAAGATGACTCGTCAGGCCATGTCGGCTGCCAGCAACACCGAGGAGGCAGAATAAGGAATAGATGGATAAGTTTCTCATTGTGGGACTGGGCAATCCCGGCGCAGAATATGCCGATACCCGCCACAACGCAGGATACATGGTATTGGACGCTTTTGCCAAAGCGTCCAATATTTGTTTCGACGACCGCCGCTACGGCTATGTGGCGGAGACATCCCTTCGCGGGCGTAAACTCATCCTGCTGAAGCCCACTACATACATGAACCTGAGCGGTAATGCCGTGCGCTACTGGCTCAACAAGGAGAACATCGACGAGCAGCACCTGCTGGTGGTGGTCGACGACCTGTCGCTGCCCCTTGGCAGCCTTCGCCTGAAAGCTCGCGGCAGTGCCGGCACCCACAACGGCCTGGGACACATACAGCAGTTGATAGGTCAGGACTACGCACGTCTGCGCCTGGGCATAGGCAATGAGTTTCCCCGTGGGTCGCAGGTAGACTTTGTGCTGGGAGCCTTCCTGCCCGAGGAGCAGGAGCAGCTCACGGCCATGATTACCACGGCACAGGACATCATCCGCTCATTCGTGCTGGCCGGTGTTGACGTCACCATGAATCAGTATAACAAAAGGAAATGAACGAGGCACGTATAGACAAGTGGCTGTGGGCAGCCCGCATCTTCAAGACGCGCTCCATAGCCGCCGACGCCTGCAAGAACGGGCGTGTGACTATTGGCGGCATGAACGTGAAGCCGTCGCGACCAGTGAAATGCGGCGAGGTGGTGAGCGTGCGCAAGCCCCCCATCACCTACTCCTTCCGTGTGCTGAAGTGCATAGAGCAGCGTGTGGGTGCCAAACTGGTGCCCGAGGTGTATGAGAATGTGACCGACCCCAAGGAGTACGAATTGTTGGAGATGAGTCGCATAAGCGGTTTCGTAGACCGTCAGCGAGGCACTGGGCGCCCCACGAAGAAGGACAGGCGTGCCATGGATGCATTTATCGACCCTGTAATGTTTGGTTTCGACGAGGAGGACGAAGAAGAAGAATTATGAAGACAGCAATTTTTGTTTCAGGCAGTGGCACCAACTGTGAGAATCTCATACGCCACTTCCAAGGTAGTGATGTGGTAGAAGTGGTGCTGGTGCTGAGCAATCGCGGCGATGCCGGTGCTCTGGCGCGTGCCGAGCGTCTGGGCGTGCCCACCGCAGTGTTGGGCAAGAGTAGTTTCAACGACCCCGCCACCCTGTTGCCTCTGCTCAGGCAGTATGAAGTGGAGTTTATCGTGCTTGCAGGTTTTCTGCTCATGGTGCCTCCCTTCCTGCTCGAGGCATATCCCCGTAGCATCATCAACCTGCATCCCGCCCTCCTGCCCCGTCACGGAGGCAAGGGCATGTGGGGCATGCATGTGCACCGCGCGGTGAAGGCTGCCGGCGACACGGAGAGTGGCATGACAGTGCACTGGGTGAGTGAGGTGTGCGACGGTGGCGAGATTATAGCACAGTTCAGTT
Source organism: uncultured Prevotella sp. (assembly GCA_946186945.1). Lineage (GTDB taxonomy): Bacteria > Bacteroidota > Bacteroidia > Bacteroidales > Bacteroidaceae > Prevotella. The sequence continues at coordinate 2,976 of CAMHPC010000159.1, read as the reverse complement.
GTCCTGTCTATGCGGACGACACCCCCGAGGATATTGCCGCGCGTGAGCATGTGCTCGAGATGGAGCACTTCCCTGCCGTGGTAGAGAGTGTTATCTCTGAGCGCATGTCAGCCAGATGAGCGATGCCGACGAGCGCTATATGCGCATGGCACTCACGGAAGCGCGTATGGCAGCCGAGGAGGGCGAGGTGCCTGTAGGTGCCGTGATAGTATGTCGCGGCAAGGTGGTGTCGCGTGCCCACAACCAGACTGAGTTGTTGCACGATGTGACCGCCCATGCCGAGATGCTTGCCATCACTGCTGCCGCCAATGCCCTTGGCGGCAAGTACCTCACCGACTGCACCCTTTATGTCACAGTAGAGCCCTGCCCCATGTGTGCCGGTGCCATAGGTTGGGCGCAGGTGCAGCGTGTGGTATGGGGTACCGATGATGAGAAGCGTGGGTTTCGCCGTTATGCGCCTGGCGTGCTTCATCCTCGCTGCACGACAAGCGGCGGCATACTCGAGGAAGAGTGCCGCCGCCTGATGAAGGATTTTTTTGCCAGTCGCCGCTGAGAGAGGCGACTGTATTTTTTTATTCGTCAACCTGGAAGAGGGGGTCTTCTGGCATTACCATCTCTGGCTTCTGTTGGTACTGCTGCTGTATCTGCTCTGACACGTAGGCCTTGTCCACTACCAGTCGGAACATGTATTCCCTGAACCATTCGTCGCTCATGATGATGCATCCGCTCTGTCCGTTGGTTGCGCCCCATGAGTTTTCCACCTTCCATTTCTTTGCCTTTCCCTCGTCGGTCAGGTCCACTGCCGTGAGGGTCATGGCGTGTGTGCTGCCGCTGTCGAAGGTCATGATACGTTCTGCCTTGGTCATGGGGAAGTCGGTGCCGAAGAGTGTGGCATAGTCAAAGTTGTCCAGTTCCAGCACTCCTCTCTTTCGGTCGAGTTGTTTGCCCACGTCATACGAAGAGTACATCTTCCTGCCATCTTTGAGCGATGCGATAGCCATCTGTTCTATTTCGTCCATAGGCAGATTGATATACTTCCAGTTATGTCCGTCGTAGGTATGTCGGTCATACTCCACCTCGTAAGTTTTATAATATGGTCTTCGTGGGTCGTTCATCGCCATGACGAAGGTACCGTTGAGGGGTCCGCCCACCGTTTCCTCGTAAAACGACTTGGGAGTATATTTTTTCTCCTGTGTCATTGCCCTGCCGTCCTTGCCCTTGAAAGCGTATGTAAACTCCTTCACCGGTTCGCCCAGGGTTATGGCGAGTATGTGGTATATGGTGCCCAGCATTTCCGTCTTACGTCGCTGTATAGCCTCTGTCTTTTTCCCGTCAGCCACCATCTTCCTCAGTTCCAGTCCGAACTGTCTGAGTTTTGATGCCACTATCTTAGCCATTCTCGAGGTATTCTCTGCCGAGTAGGCTTCGGGCATGACGCTCATGGGCACCAGTCCGTATTTCTCTGTCAGGTCTGCCACGCCGCAGAAGGTGCCACCATCGTTGATGGGGTGATGGAAGAAGAACTGCACCCTTTGGTCGTCGATGGGTTTGCGTGCGTGGTCTATAGTGGCTTGCAGCATCAGGTTGGCTTTTTCCAACTGGTCGTAGAAGAAGACGTATGCCTGCGAGAACTCCACGGTGAGCGAGTCGGTACGTTTGGCGAAGTTGGCTCTCAGCACATTGAGTCCGCTGAAGAGCCAGCATCTGCCACTGCTCTTCTGGTCGTGTATGCTCTGTTTGGGTGTCTCCACGCTGAAGTAGTTGTCCACGGGTCCCATCCTGCGGTAGTTGCGTGCCAGGTTGTCGATAGAGTTGGATGCGAGGGCATTGAAGAGAGCGCGGTCAGAGGCCGTCGAAGTCTGCTGTTTCTCTATCTCTTGCAGCATCTGCTGCGAAATGCCCCCCTGTTTCTGTTGGGCATAGGCACCGGCAGCAAAGGCGAGTGCCACTGTCAAAAAAATGTTTTTCACTTTCATGGTTAGTGTCTGTTTTTTTACAATTGCAAAAATAGCAAATAAATCCGAAAAACTCCACATCCCGCAAAATATATTTGCCCAATGGGTCGGGTAATTCGGAATTTTACTGTATATTTGCAGCGTTTTATATATAACACACATTTATTCGCACAAATGAACATACTGGAATTGAGTGAACAGGAGATAGGCAGGAGAGAGAGTCTGGAAGAATTGCGGGCACTGGGCATAGACCCATACCCTGCAGCCGAATATCCCACCAATGCCTACTCTACCGATATAAAGGCAGAGTTCAGCGACGATGCTCCCCGTCGCGATGTAGTCATCGCCGGCCGTATGATGAGCCGTAGGGTGATGGGCAAGGCATCGTTTGCCGAGATACAGGACTCGAAGGGTCGCATACAGGTGTACATCAGTCGTGACGACCTGTGCCCGGGCGAGGACAAGACCATGTATAACACTGTGTTTAAGCGTCTGCTTGACATAGGCGACTTCGTGGGTGTGCGTGGTTTCGTGTTTCGCACACAGACGGGCGAGGTGAGCGTACATGCCCAGGAGTTGACACTGCTCGCCAAGAGCCTGAAGCCCCTGCCCATAGTGAAGTACAAGGACGGTGTGGCATACGACAAGTTCGATGACCCTGAGTTGCGCTATCGCCAGCGCTATGTAGACCTGGTGGTGAATGACGGTGTGAAGGACACGTTCCTCAAGCGTGCCACCGTGCTGCGCACCATGCGTCGGGTGCTCGACGAGGCGGGCTACACCGAGGTAGAGACTCCCACGCTGCAGATGATAGCCGGTGGTGCTTCTGCCCGTCCCTTTGTCACCCATTTCAACGCCCTCGACCAGGACATGTACATGCGCATAGCCACCGAGTTGTATCTGAAGCGCCTGATAGTGGGTGGTTTTGAGGGTGTGTACGAGATAGGCAAGAACTTCCGCAACGAAGGTATGGACCGCAACCACAACCCCGAGTTCACCTGCATGGAGCTGTATGTGCAGT
>CAMHPC010000158.1 GCA_946186945.1 uncultured Prevotella sp. | reverse complement strand
AAAAAACTAATTCTCATCCAGCAGTTTCATATACTCGGCGTAGGATATGTACCTGCCGCCCATGCTCTTCAGGTGGGCGGTCTCAAACTGGCAATCTATCAGCACCCAGCCCATCTGCTCCATGGCACGGGCCAGATATATAAGGGCGAGTTTTGAGGCATTGGGCATGAGCGAGAACATACTCTCGCCGAAAAACGCCTTGCGCAGGGTCACTCCGTACAGACCGCCTACCAGTTTCTCGTCTTCGCCGGGTGTGAGATGCCACACTTCCACACTCGCTGCCGCTCCAATGCGGTGCAACTCGCTATATGCTGCTATCATATCCTCGCCCAGCCATGCTCCGTCTTCCTGGTTGCGACCCTGTGCCATGCTGCAACCGCGTATCACTCGGTCAAAAGCACGGTTGAAGGTCACAATGTGATTCTTGCTGCGCAACATCTGGCGCATGCTGTGACTCACGTGTATCTCTTTTGGAAATATGACAAACCGATTCAACGGACAGTACCAGTAGGGCTCTTCCTTCCTACGGTACGAAAACCAAGGGAATATACCGTGGTGATAGGCCAGAAGCAGACGGTTCACTGACAAATCGCCACCTATGGCTATCAGTCCGTTGCGCTCACCTTCAAATGGGGTCGGAAACCACAGTTCATCATCCAATTGATATACTGCCATCTTTCACCGCTATTCTTATCTCTCCTCCATGCTTCAGTGTTCCGAAGAGTATCTCGTGCATCAACAGGGGCTTCAACTGCTGGGATATCACTCGGTCCATCTCACGGGCACCATACTCGCGGGTGAAACCTTCTTTCAGCAGATGCTCAAAAGCATCGTCGGTGAGTGTCATGCTCACATTCTTCACCTGCAATTTCTCGTCCAATTCACGCAATTTCTTTTCCAGTATCCTGCGTGCCATCTGCTCGTCCATGTCGTGGAAGACAACGGCTGCCGACAGACGGTTGAGAAACTCTGGTTTGAAGGTCTTCTTCACCTGTTTCATCATCACGTCGCCACGCGTCACGCTGCTCTGAAAGCCTACCATGCCAAGCGAGGCATGCTGGGCACCGGCATTCGAGGTCATGATGAGGATGACATTGCGGAAATCGGACTTCTTACCTTTGTTGTCGGTCAGTCGGGCATAGTCCATCACCTGCAACAGTATGTTGTATATGTCCTGATGGGCTTTCTCTATCTCGTCCAGGAGCAACACGCTGTTGGGCGACTTGCGTATGGCATCGGTCAGCAGACCGCCATCGTCATAACCCACATAACCCGCTGGGGTACCTATGAGTTTCGCCACGGCATGCTTCTCGGTGTATTCGCTCATGTCAAAACGTATGAGGGGTATGCCAAGTTCCTTGGCAAGCACGCGGGATACCTCGGTCTTGCCTACACCTGTGGGACCTACGAAGAGCAATGAGGCTAAGGGCTTGTTCTCGTCCAACAGACCGGCACGCGACATCTGAACACTCTCCACTACCTGACGGATTGCCTCGTCCTGACCGTATATCTGACTCAACATGCGCTGGCTCAGATCTTCCAGACGGGCATACTCGTCATCGTCTGCCTCAGCCAGGGCCTCTACCTTGCAGGTCTTGCTCAGTACTTCGGCTATCTCGCGCTTGCCTATCTCACGACTCTCGGCGGTTATCTCCATGGCGGCACCTGCCTCGTCTATCAGGTCTATGGCCTTGTCGGGCAGGAAGCGGTCGTTCACATGCTTGGCACTCGCCTCCACGGCAAAGTCTATGGCTGCATCGCTATAATGCACATGGTGGAACTCTTCGTAGCGACTACGCAACTGACGCAGTATGTGCTTGGCCTCGTCTATGCTTGGCTCGTCTATGTCTATCTGCTGGAAACGGCGCACCAGACCCTTGGAACGGGAGAAATGGCGATTGTACTCTTCGTATGTGGTGCTGCCAATGAAACGGATGACACCGCTCTCCAGATAGGGCTTCAGCATGTTTGATGCGTCCATGGCACTCTCACCTATGGCACCGGCACCTACCAGGGTGTGTATCTCGTCTATGTATACTATGTTGTTGCCTCCCTGACGCTCTATGCCTCGCATCACTTGCTTTATGCGGTTCTCGAAATCACCACGATACTGGGTGCCGGCCAGCAGAGAGCCCAGGTCTATCTGATATATCTTGCTGCCTCGCAGACGCTCGGGCACAGCACCCTCTGCTATCCTGCGAGCCAGTCCCCATACCAGGGCGGTCTTGCCCACACCGGGCTCGCCCACATGCAGGGGGTTGTTCTTGTCGCATCGACAGAGCACCTGGATTGTTCGCTCCAGTTCCGACTCCCTGCCTATAAGCGGGTTGTGACGCTCGTACAGGTCGGTCATGCAGGTCACCCATTGTTGCCATACCGCGTCCTGCTCGCTCTCTTCCTCCTGCTCATAGTCATCGTCATCGTCGTCATCATCATTATCCAACTCCTCGTCTATCACATCGTCCAACTTGCAGTTGTGTATCAGGTCGCTGAGGAAATGGACCTCCTGACCGTTCAGGTGATTCTTCAGTATGCTTGCCGCCCACGAGTCCTGAAGGGTCAGTATGCCACGTACTAGATGGGGCAAGTCCAGACTGACGGCACTGCTGGCTGTCAGGGTGGACAGGGCATGGTCTATCACCTGCACCATCTGTGATGAGGTCACTGGCTCGTACTCCACATCCTCTGGCACACGCTCTATCTTGTCCAAGGCGTCGGACAAATCTTGTTCCACAGACACTACATCGCAGTATTCGCTCAGGGCATTGGTGAAAAGGCTCATCTTCAATAGTTCGCACAATAGATGCTCGGGCATGATAAACTCATGCCGGTATCTTTTGCAACATTCCAGGGTAAGGGCTAATATCAGGTTGCTTCTACTGGTTTGCTCTATCTCCGCCATCTTTATCTCCTTTCTTTCACTTCTATAATTTCTATCTTATGTGTCTCTCCTGAAAAAGAACCTCCGCTATGCTTGCTCCACTCTCAATCTAAGAGGAAAACCTTCTGAACGAGCCAAATCGGTGGCCTTGCGTGCCTTGCTCAACGCTATGTCGTAGGTGTATACTCCCACTACAGCACAGTCTGAATGGTGCACCTGCAACATCAATTTTACTGCCTTTGATTCATCATAGAAGAATACTTCCACCAATAACTTCACCACAAAGTCCATCGTCGTGAAATCATCGTTCTCTATTATTACCTTATACTTGTGGGGCTCGCGTGTTTCTGTCCTGTTCTTCTCTCTCAGTTGCGTGTGTTCTTTCGGCATGCTTACTCTTCTTCTGTTTTTCCGCTGCAAATATACTGTTTTTATGCTTCTCTCCAAAAAAATAGTGACTTTTGTGCTATATTTAATGTGTTTTTCTCATTTTTGCGCATAAATTATCATCCCATTACCACATCCAGTACCATCATAAGCACAAAACCTATGGCAAAGCCGATGGTACTGAGATTGCTGTGCTGACCGCTCGATGCCTCGGGTATCAACTCTTCTATTACTACGTAGAACATGGCTCCGGCGGCAAAAGCCAACATATAGGGCAACACGGGCATGAACACCGATGCTAACAGCAATACTAAAAGGGCACCTACGGGCTCCACGGCTCCACTTAATGAACCGATGACAAACGAACGCCAACGGGTATTGCCGGCAGCACGCATGGGCATGGAGATTATGGCTCCCTCGGGCACGTTCTGAATGGCGATACCAAGCGATACGGCTATGGCACCGGCAACGGAGATAGGGGTGCTGCCTCCTTCGGCTCCGGCAAAGACTACGCCCACGGCCATGCCCTCGGGCAGGTTGTGGATGGTCACTGCCAAGGCAAGCATGGCGGTCTTGGACAGGTGTGAATGCATTCCCTCGGGCTTGTCGGAACCTATGTGAAGGTGGGGGGTCAACTCGTCTAACAACAGTAGAAAACCGATACCCAACAGAAAACCAAGGGCGGCGGGCAATACACTCCACTTGCCGGCACTGGCTTCCATATCCATGGCAGGGATGAGCAATGACCATACCGAGGCGGCAACCATCACTCCAGAAGCAAAACCAAGCAATGATTTCTGCAAACGAACCGGCATTTCGTCCTTCATGAAAAAGACAAATGCCGATCCGAGCATGGTGCCCAAAAGGGGTAAAAGCAGACCTATGACTATTGTGGTCATGTCGTAGTGACGTTATTCCTCAGCGGGTTCCCACTTGCAGCGAACGGGCGACACTATGGCACCCTCTTTCTTCAATGCTGCAAATGCCTTGTCCACTTCCTTACGGTCGGCTCCCAATACCTTGGTCACTTCTCCTGCCGATACAGGCTTGCCTGCTGCACGCATGGCTTGCAATACTTGTTCCTTCATCGTTGGTTTAGGTTAATGATTATATCAATATACTTGTTTCGTCTGCAAATATAAGTGTTTATAGGAAAAATGAAAAATAAATCGAGAAGTTTTTTCCTTTCGCTCTGTCACCCCTTGCAGTATGGGTTTGCATAATTATTTGTAAATTCGTGTGCTTTTCACGTAAAAAATACGTACCTTTGCCGACACTTTTATATGAATACCCGTTCTATACTATGGCTATAACATTATATCCCAAACTCATAACTGATGCCCTGGCTACTGTCACTTACCCGGGCACAAAGAAATCCATCATCGATAGCAATATGCTGGCTGATA
>CAMHPC010000157.1 GCA_946186945.1 uncultured Prevotella sp. | reverse complement strand
ACAGGGAGAGGTGCTGCTGCTCAGATTTGCCAATGACCTGGAGGAATACGGAAAGGTGGAACAGATGCCACTGCTCGAGGGTAAGAAGATGGCTATCTTCATCGGACCCAAAAAAGCCGGAGTGGCAAAGAAAAGCCAACAGAAGGTGGACCGTGAGCGCAGAGAGGCTGAGGCAAAGGTGCAGCAGAAGGCTGCCAGCGAGGCAAAGGCTGCCGATGCAGAGATGCCAGCCAACGGAGGGATGCTTGCCAACGCTAAAATCAGTACTGAGGCTCTGAAGAAACTCACCGAGAATAACGACTGACAATAATAATAAGGTGCGTAACGCCCGGTATATGCGTTGCCACCGACTAAACAGTAATAATTAAACAATAACAAAACAATGCCAAAAGTAAAGACTAATTCCGGCGCCAAGAAGAGATTCTCGTTCACCGGTACTGGTAAGATTAAAAGACATCACGCTTACCACAGTCACATCCTGACTAAGAAAACAAAGAAACAAAAACGCAATCTGGTTCACCAGGCAATCGTGGACCCGTCGAACCTCAAACAGGTGCGCGACCTGCTTTGCCTGCGTTAAAATGATGTAGAACAATTAAAAGAAGAAAATTATGCCAAGATCAGTCAATCATGTGGCTTCTAAAGCCAAAAGAACCAGAATTCTGAAACTCACACGCGGTTACTTCGGTGCCCGCAAGAATGTGTGGACTGTAGCAAAAAACACTTGGGAGAAGGGTCTCACATACGCATACCGCGACCGTAGAAACAAGAAACGTACCTTCCGCGCTCTCTGGATACAGCGTATCAATGCCGGCGCACGTCTCGAAGGTCTGTCATACTCCCAACTCATGGGGCGTCTGCACAAGGCAGGTATCGAGATGAACCGCAAGGTGCTCGCCGACCTCGCTATGAACAATCCCGAGGCATTCAAGGCTATTGTGGAAAAAGTGAAGTAAATCTCTATCACTCACATATTTATGAGGCGCAACCATCAGATGGTTGCGCCTCATTTCATATCCACTACCTTCGTGCTACTGTTTCACACCACGCATGCTCAGTGATATGCGCTTCCTGCGCAGGTCCACTTCCTTCACACGCACGGTCACATGTTGGTGCAGTTTCACCACTTCGTTGGCATCGCGCACATAACGGTCTGCCAACTGCGACACATGCACCAGGCCGTCCTGATGTACTCCTATGTCTACAAACACGCCGAAATTGGTGATGTTGGTCACTATACCAGGTAGTATCATGCCTTCTTCCAAATCGTCAATATCTTTCACTCGGGAGTCAAACTCAAACTCCTCTATCGCTGCACGGGGGTCGCGGCCGGGCTTCTCCAACTCTTTCATGATATCCGTCAGCGTGGGCATACCCACATCACCGCTCACATAGCGCTTCAGGTCTATAGCGCTCCTGCGCTCCTTGTCTGCCATCAACTGCTGTACTGTGCAATGGCAGTCCTTTGCCATCTGCTCCACCAAAGCATAACGCTCAGGGTGTACTGCGCTGTTGTCCAGTGGGTTGCAAGCACCTGAGATGCGCAGAAATCCGGCACACTGCTCAAAAGCCGTGGCACCCAGCCGAGACACCTTCTTCAACTGGGCACGCGAGGTGAACGCGCCATGCTCCTTGCGGTAGTCTACTATGTTGCGAGCCAGGGCAGGACCCAGACCACTCACGTAGGTGAGAAGATGCTGTGAGGCGGTGTTCACATCCACCCCCACCATGTTCACACAACTCATCACCGTCAGGTCCAGACTGCGCTTCAACTTCGCCTGATCCACGTCGTGCTGATACTGACCCACTCCTATGCTCTTCGGGTCTATCTTTACCAACTCCGCCAGTGGGTCCATCAGACGCCTGCCTATGCTCACAGCACCACGTACCGTCACATCCTCGTCGGGAAACTCCTCACGTGCCACCTTTGAGGCACTGTATACCGAGGCACCGTCCTCACTCACCACATAAACGTGGACGGGACGGTCGAAATGCAGGTCGCGCACAAAGTCGGACGTCTCCCTGCTGGCGGTGCCGTTGCCTATGGCTATCGCCTCTATCCCGTATTCACGCACCATCTGTTCCACATGTACTGTGGCTTGCATGCGGTGGTTGACTGGCGGGTGGGGGAATATGGCTTCGTGATGCAACAGGTTACCTTGGGCATCCAGACATACTACCTTACATCCGGTGCGGAAACCGGGGTCTATGCCCATCACACGCTTCTGCCCCAATGGGGCTGCTAAGAGCAACTGACGCAGGTTGTCGGCAAATACACCTATCGCCTCATCATCGGCGGTGCTCTTGCTCAGAGCGGCAAACTCGTTCTCTATGGATGGTTGCAGCAGACGCTTGTAGCCATCTGCCACTGCCTCGCCCACCAGTCGGGCACATGCACCATAACCACGCATGTACTGACGCTGCAAGCGGTCTATGCAGCGCTCATCGTCTATGTCGATGCTCACACGCAGATAACCCTCGCTCTCACCCCTGCGCATGGCAAGCAGACGGTGAGAGGAACAGCGGTGCAGAGGCTCGGAGAAGTCGAAATATGAGGCATACTTCTGGGCTTCATCGCTCTCGCTCTTGCTCTTCACACACTTGCTGCTTATCACGGCATGACGCTCGTAGGCACTGCGCACCGTCTGACGCGCACGCTGATCCTCGCTCACCTGCTCGGCTATAATGTCCTGAGCGCCCTGCAGGGCGGCTGCCACATCCTCTACCTCACCACCTACAAAACGCTGGGCAACACGTTCTGGACTGCTCTCACGCTGCATGAGGATGAGGGTGGCAAGGGGTTCCAGGCCGCGCTCACGCGCTATCTGCGCACGGGTGCGACGACGGGGCTTGAACGGTAGGTACAGGTCTTCCAACTCTGAGAGTACCCAGCACCCATCTATCTTGTTGCGTAGGTCGTCGGTCATCTTCCCCTGGTCCTCTATGGTCTTGAGGATTGTGCTCTTGCGCTTCTCTATCTCCTTCATACGCTCGTAACTGTCTGCCACCTGAGAAATCTGAACTTCGTCTATGCCACCAGTGCGCTCCTTGCGGTAACGGGCTATAAATGGTATGGTACAACCTTGGTCCAGTAGTGCCAGGACATTGGATACTGCCTGCTCAGACAGGTGCAATTCATTGCTTATCAGTGATGTCAGTATATTCATCTGTTATGGTGTTGTTGCTTCATTATAAGTTTGTCGAAGCAAATGTACAAATTATTCTGAATAAATCGTATTTTTTTTTGCCTTGTTTGTGCGGCTGATACCAGATTATTTGTTTATCTTTGCAATATAAACAACAATTATTACACAATGGGTTATATCGAAGAAAGCCTCATGCAGGGCGAACAGGTGGTTTATGAGGCACGTTTCCACTATTTTATGTACTGGCGCTCGGCTCTGCTCACCATCGTCGCTCTGGCTCTGCCCTTCATACCTATAGGCGACACACTCAAGTGGCGACTCATCTTCGCCGTGGTGCTGCTCTTTCTCGCAGGTATATGGTATCTAGTGGTAAGCAAAGGAAAGAAATATGTGCTTACCAATAAAAGGGTGATAGAGAAACACGGCATCATACAGCGCTCCTCGAAAGAACTGATGCTGAGAAAATGTGAAAGCGTGGAGGTGAGGCAGAGCGTGGCAGGACGACTCTTCGGCTACGGCACGGTCATCGTCACTACCGGCGAGGATACCAATGCATACGACTTTATAATGTCGCCCGTACGCTTCAGCACAAAGATAAATGAACAGATAGATCTGGTGAGCCAGAAAACCAACGCTACGGCTGCACTCGACTGATAATAAACTTAATCACAATTACTGATATGGTAGAATTCTTTTCCGACAAAATCTGGTTGGTATGGGTGCTCGTCAGCATCCTATGCCTGATTATCGAACTGGGAAGCGGCGACCTCTTCCTGCTATGCTTCGCTATAGGTGCCCTCGGAGGCTCCCTCGCATCGGCACTCGGACTGAGCGTGGTGTGGCAGATAGTCATCTTCGCCATATGCACACTCCTCAGTCTGGCATTCGTCAGACCCGTGGCACTCAAACTGCTACACCGCCACGACCAAAACAAACCCAGCAATGCCGATGCTATCATCGGACGCACCGGCACCGTGAGCCAGGATATTCCAGCAGGAGGATATGGACGGGTGGCACTCGACGGCGATGACTGGAAAGCCACTGCCTCAGACAATATCGTAAAAGGAGAAAAAGTGAAAATCATCAGCAGAGAAAGTATCATCATAACCGTAGAACACATTTAAAACTTAAAAACCATGGATGGCATGTCTGTATCTACCTTCGTACTCATAGCAATAGTACTGTTGGTCATCATCTTCGTAAAAAAAACACTGGTCATCATACCGCAGTCGGAAACCCGTATCATAGAGCGCCTGGGCAAGTATCACGCCACACTCAAACCAGGCATAAATATTATAATACCGTTTATCGACTCTTCGAAAAATATCGTCACTCTCAGTCGCGGCAGATATGTGTATAGCAATTCCATAGACCTGAGAGAACAAGTGTATGACTTCCCCAGTCAGAACGTAATCACAAAGGATAATATTCAGATGCAAATCAATGCTCTGCTCTATTTCCAAATCGTAGACCCCTTCAAGGCGGTGTACGAAATCAATAACCTGCCCAACGCCATAGAGAAACTCACACAGACCACCCTGCGTAACATAATAGGTGAGATGGAAC
>CAMHPC010000156.1 GCA_946186945.1 uncultured Prevotella sp. | reverse complement strand
ATCATGCTCGCCATATCCGTGGTGCAGGAGACAGGAGCCATAAGGTGGCTGGCAGGAGTGTGCGATGAGTATATACACAGCACATGGATAATGAGCGTGACGGCAGGAGCCATAAGCAGCCTGCTCGACAATTTCGCCACCGCCATGAGTTTCATATCCTTCTATCCCCTGACCGATGCAGCACAGGCAGGTGCCGACCACCTGGCAGCATTCGCACAGAACGGCACCTACTGGAAAGCCATAGCATACGCTGCGGCTGTGGGTGGCAACATCTTCATAATAGGGTCGATGAGCGGCATCACCATCATGAAGAGCGAAGGCGTGAGGATGGGCTGGTACTTCCGCAATGTAGGATGGATGGCAATGGTGGGAGCACTGGCAGGACTGGGCGCAATGCGCATGATAGTGGAATGGTGAAGACAACAATAACTTAAACATTATATTACTATGGCAAAAATAAAGACAATCGGTGTGATGACCTCGGGTGGCGACGCACCAGGCATGAATGCTGCTATCAGAGCCGTGACCAGGTCGGGTATATGCAACGGCTTCAACGTCATGGGTATCTATCGCGGATACGACGGACTGATAAACGACGAGATAGAACCTTTTACCACGGAGAACGTAAGCGGTATCATCATGTCGGGCGGCACAATACTGAAGACAGCCCGCAGCAAGGAGTTTATGACACCGGAGGGTAAGCAGAAGGCTTACGACAATATGGTGAAGAGAGGTATAGACGCCCTCATAGTGATAGGAGGTAACGGTTCGCTCACCGGCGCCATGCTCTTTGCAAAGGAGTTTGACGTGTGCTGCATAGGACTGCCGGGCACCATAGACAATGACCTCTATGGCACCGACTCTACCATAGGATACGACACCACCATGAACACCATCATGGACTGCGTGGACCGTATACGCGACACGGCGCAAAGCCACGAGCGCATCTTCTTCGTGGAGGTGATGGGGCGCGATGCCGGCTTCCTGGCTCAGAACAGTGCCATAGCATCGGGAGCCGAAGCAGCCATCATACCCGAGGACTCTACCGACGTGGACCAGTTGGCACGCTTCATGGAGCGAGGTATAAGAAAGAGTAAGAAGAGTTGCATAGTGATAGTGTCGGAAAGTCCGAAGTGCGGCGCACTCTACTATGCCGACCGTGTGAAGAAGGAGTTTCCTCATTTCGACGTGCGTGTGTCGATACTCGGACACTTGCAGCGCGGCGGACGTCCCACGGCTCACGACCGCATACTGGCGAGCCGCACCGGTGTGGGAGCCATAGAGGCGATACTGCAGGGCCAGCGCAACGTGATGATAGGCGTGCGCAACAACGAGATAGTGTACGTGCCGCTGAGTGAGGCCATACGCACCGATAAGCCCTTCGACATGAAACTGGTGAAGGTGCTCGACGAGTTGAGCATCTGACGTGCCCTTGCACAGCGAGGATAATGGCACAAATCATCCTCTTTACTTGTGGCAGTGGAATAAATGTGCTATATTTGCACTCGTAAAAGGAAAAACAGCATAATCAATCTAAAAATTAAATATTAAACTTATGTCACAAATCAACGGACACATCTCCCAGATAATCGGCCCCGTGATAGACGTGTATTACGATACCAAGGGACAGGATGCGGAGAAAGTGCTGCCCAAAATTCACGACGCCCTGAAGGTGGTGCGCCCCGACGGCAAGGAACTGGTCATCGAAGTGCAGCAGCATATCGGTGAGGACACTGTCAGGTGCGTGGCCATGGACAATACCGATGGACTGAAGAGGGGACTGGAGGCTGTATCTACAGGCTACCCCATACTCATGCCCGCCGGCGACCAGATTAAAGGGCGTATGCTAAATGTTATCGGACGACCGATAGACGGAATGAAGGACCTGGACATGAAGGGGGCGTACCCCATTCACAGAGAGGCTCCCAAGTTTGAGGAACTGTCTACACAGAAAGAGATGCTCGCCACGGGCATCAAGGTGATAGACCTGCTCGAGCCCTACATGAAGGGTGGTAAGATAGGACTCTTCGGCGGTGCCGGTGTGGGCAAGACCGTGCTCATCATGGAACTCATCAACAATATCGCCAAGGGGCACAACGGATACTCCGTGTTTGCCGGAGTGGGCGAGCGCACACGTGAGGGCAACGACCTGATACGCGAGATGATAGAGAGCGGTGTGGTGCGCTACGGCGAGAAGTTCAAGAAAGCCATGGACGAAGGCAAATGGGACCTCTCACTCGTAGACCCCGAGGAACTGAAGAAGAGTCAGGCTACACTGGTATACGGACAGATGAACGAACCACCCGGAGCACGTGCCTCCGTGGCACTCTCAGGACTGACCGTGGCAGAGGAATTCCGCGACAACGGTGGCAAGGACGGCGAGGCAGCCGACATACTGTTCTTCATCGACAATATCTTCCGCTTCACACAGGCAGGTAGTGAGGTGTCGGCACTGCTCGGACGTATGCCCTCGGCTGTGGGATACCAGCCCACACTGGCATCGGAGATGGGTGCCATGCAGGAGCGCATCACATCTACCAAGAAGGGTTCCATCACCTCGGTACAGGCAGTGTATGTGCCGGCAGACGACCTGACCGACCCTGCACCCGCCACTACCTTCACACACCTCGATGCTACCACCGAACTGTCACGTAAGATCACTCAGCTCGGTATCTATCCTGCTGTAGACCCACTGGGTTCCACATCGCGCATACTCGACCCCCTCATCGTGGGCAAGGAACACTACGACTGCGCACAGAGGGTGAAGCAGATACTGCAGCGCTATCAGGAACTGCAAGACATCATCGCCATCCTCGGTATGGACGAACTCTCCGATGAGGATAAACTCACCGTGAACCGCGCCCGCCGCGTGCAGCGCTTCCTCTCACAGCCGTTTACCGTGGCAGAGCAGTTTACCGGCGTGAAGGGTGTGATGGTGCCGATAGAGGACACTATCAAGGGCTTCAACATGATACTCGACGGAGAGGTGGACGACCTGCCCGAACAGGCATTCCTCAACGTGGGTACCATAGAGGATGCCATAGAGAAAGGAAAGAAACTGTTAGAACAGGCCAAGGGCTGACGCTTATGCTGAGACTGAGAATAGTATCGCCCGAAAGGGTGGAATTTCAAGGCCAGGTGGACAGCGTGAAGGTGCCGGGTGCCAAGGGCTCGTTTGAGATACTCGACAATCATGCTCCAATCATCTCCTCGCTACAGACGGGCACGGTGGAGTATGTGAAGGACGGCGAGACCGTACAACTGCCTATCATGGGAGGCTTCGTGGAAGTGATAAAAAACGAGGTGTCTCTCTGTGTGGAAAAAGAGTGATGAGCACGGCGGAAATATTCTTCTCCGTATTCTTCTTCACTCTACTGGGCATGGCTTGGGTGGTAGGGTATGACTTCGTGAAGAAACACTCGCCACGACACCTGCCGCAGTTCTACCTCACACTCTCTGTCATAAGGATGATACTCACGGTCACGGTAGTGGCTATCTATCACCTGGTGATATCCGAGAGTAGGGCACAGTCGCTCACCTTTGCAGCATGGTTCATGATCATGTATGCTCTCATGATGGTAGTAACACTCATTTATAAACATTAAACCGATAATGAATCGTTTCAGACAGACACTACTTCTCTTTGTGATGACGCTTCTCACACTCCCCGCCATGGCTCAGGAGCAGGCGAAGGAGAAGGAGTCCATCAACGCCAAGGAGGTGGTGATAGAACATATCAAGGACAGTTACGAATGGCATATCACCGACATAGGCGATACACCCATCGTGATACACCTGCCGGTGATAGTGAAAAGTTCTACGGGCTTTCACGTGTTCTGCAGTTCGGCGTTCGAACATCATGCCGATGCCAACGGCTACCGCCACGGTCCCTACCAGTTGGCGATAGCCACCAAGGGCGACAATGCCGGCAAGATAGTGGAACTGATGCCCGACGGCACCGAGGTGAAACCCTTCGATATCTCTATCACCAAGACGGTGGCAGTGATGTTTATCAACGTCATACTGCTGCTGGCATGCATACTGGGCGCCGCACGCTGGTACAAGCACCGCAAGGCGAGCGACCAGGCTCCCAAGGGTTTTGTGGGTTTCATAGAGATGCTCGTCATGTATGTGGTGGATGAGATAATAAAACCAGGCGTGGGCAAGGGATACGAGAAGTACACCCCCTACCTGCTCACCTGCTTCTTCTTTATCTTCACATGCAATGTGATGGGACTCATGCCATTCCCGCCGGGTGGAGGCAATGTGACGGGCAATATCGCCGTCACCTTCTTCCTGGCTCTCTGCACATTCATCATAGTGCAGTTCAGCGGCAACAAGCACTACTGGAAGGATATCTTCTGGCCCGACGTGCCTACATGGCTCAAAGCCCCTATACCTATCATACCGGTCATCGAGTTTGTGGGTATCTTTACCAAACCCTTCGCACTGATGATCCGTCTCTTCGCCAACATGATGGCAGGACACGCCATCGCCATAGCCATCACGTGTATCATATTCCTCGTGGTGGGCAAGGTGATAGCAGTGCAGTTGAGCATGAGCGTGCTCAGCGTCATCATGAGCATATTCATGATGTGCCTGGAGTGCCTGGTGTGCTTCATACAGGCCATGGTGTTTACCATGCTCAGTGCCGTATTTATCGGTCTGGCACGTGTACAACCCGAACACGAATAAAAATCAATAACAACAATAACAAACTAA
>CAMHPC010000155.1 GCA_946186945.1 uncultured Prevotella sp. | reverse complement strand
GCTGGTAAGGTTCACCTTCTGTCCTGTGATCACATCAGTAGCAGAGGTGTGTGAACCGATTATCTCGGCATATCTCTTTACATCCATAGAGGCAGGTTTGCTGGTGCCGTTGAGAATGGTCATCACTGAGCGTCCCTGATATGTGCGTGCCAATACATACACACCTTTCCAGGGGATAAACTGCGTCTGCTTACCTTTTATTATAAGGTCATTGCCCTGACGCCAGTGGAGCAGTTTGCTAAGCCAATCGAACATAGCGTTTTCGGCAGCTGTGCGTCCCTCGCGAGCGAAGGCATTATGTTTGTCGCCGGGGAATCCACCGGGGAAGTCCTTACGCACATTACCATCGGTCACTTCCTTAGTACCGTTCATCAGAACCTCTGTGCCGTAGTACAACTGCGGAGTGCGGTTCATGGTGAGCAGCAGAGCCAGACCCTGCTTCAGTGCGAGCGTGTCGCAGCCGTTGCCAAGGAAGCGGTCGGTGTCATGGTTCTCAATGAATGCCATCACGCTTGAGGGGTTGGGATACATATAGTCGTATACCAATGAGTTGTATATACGGTTGTATCCATTCCACCATCCATCGGTCTCTTCGTGGCGTGCCTGATTGAGACGGTCGAAGAAGGCGAAGTCCATGACGGTCTTCAGATAACTGTTCTTCTTGTTCACCTTAGAGCCCTTCTGCCATGCAGCGGTATATCCGGGTTCTGTGACCCATGTCTCGCCCACGGTATTGAAGTTGGGATACTCCTCATCGAGTTCCTTCATCCAGCGAGCCATGCCGTCGCGGTCGGCATAGGGATAGGTGTCCATACGGATGCCGTCGATACCTACTGTCTCTATCCACCAGATGCTGTTTTGGATGAGGTAGGTCATCACGTGTTCGTTGCGCTGGTTCAGGTCGGGCATGGTGGGTACAAACCAACCATCTACAGTCTCCTTCAGGTCTATCTTAGAGGCATAGGGGTCCATGACAGGAGTAAGTTTGTAAGAGGTCTGCAGGTACTTCTCATTGGGTTTGCCCTCTGGGTTGTTGGCCAACCATTCGGGAGTGTTGAACCAGTCTTTCGACGGTATGTCAGCCACCCAGGGGTGGTCAAAGCCGCAGTGGTTGAATATCATATCCATCACCACTTTCAGACCGTGCTGGTGAGCCTCGTCGGTGAGGCGGCGATATTCCTCGTTGGTACCGAAGCGTGGGTCTACCTTATAGTAGTCAGTAGTGGCATAACCATGATATGTGCTCTGCTTGTTGTAGCGGTCGGGAGAGTTATTCTCCAGCACAGGTGTGAACCACAGTGCCGTGACACCCAGTTCGTTGAAATAGTCGAGGTGCTGACGTATTCCTTCCAGGTCGCCGCCGTGGCGCAGAGAGGGCTGACTGCGGTCGTTCTTATACTCACGCATACCTTTTATCTGGTCGTTGGCAGTGCTGCCCGATGCGAAACGGTCTGGCATGAGCATGTAGAGCACGTCGGCATTGGTAAAGCCCTTGTGGTCGGCTCCTGCCATCTGGCGTTGGCGCAGTTCATACTTCACCTTCTTGGTCTTACCATTCTGTTTGAAGTTGAGGGTCATAGTGCCTGGTTGTGCCTGTGAGAGGTTCAGATACACGAGCAGATAGTTGGGTGAATCGAGTTTCACCAGCCTTTCCACACTCACTCCGGCATAGTCGGTGGTCACTTCTGCCTCGCGTATGTCCTTGCCATACACCATGAGTTGCAGAGAAGGGTTCTTCATGCCGGCGAACCAGAATGCGGGCTCTATACGGTCCACATTCACTGCAGCGGCTTTCATTGACAGGGCCATGCATGAGAGTATGGCCAAAACAAAAAATTTCTTCATATCAATCAGTTATGTAGGATTATTGCTGTTTGGGGTTTCACTTCTATCTTAGAGCCTTCCACGGTGCCCAGTCCGTTCTCGTCGATACGTCCGTCGGCACACACCACGGAATAGCGGTCTTCGGGCACCTCGATGGTACGTGTCTCTTTAGAGCCGTTGAGTGCTACGATGATGTTGCGCCACGAGTCGCCACCGGCATAGTCGGTGAGGCAGAAAGCCACTAAGCAGTCTTGCGATGGCAGGAATTTCAAGTACTGGCGCACCTTGTCGGCTGTGCCCAGACGGAAGGCGGGGTGATGGTGGCGCAGTGCTATGAGTCGCTGATAGTATTCGAGCACCTGCGGATAGCGTTTCATGTTGCCCCAGTCGAGGTGGTTGATCTCGTCGGGCGACTCAAAACTATTGTGCACCCCTTTCTTGTCGCGCAACATCTCCTCGCCGCTGAGCATGAACGGCACACCCTGCGATAGCATCACGGCAGTCTGTGCCAGGAGGTCCAGGCGGATAATCTCGTCGGTCTGTATGCCGGGGATGCTGGCTTTCAGACGGTCTACCAAGCACATATCGTCATGGCAACTCACGTAACTGATCATCTGGGTGGGTTGCAGCGCGTATGGTTTCTGGGAGTAGTTCACCTTGGTATAGTCCACCTGTGGGTGAGCCACCATACCTGCTATGCCAGCCTTCAGACTCTCTTCCTCGCCTGCTATGCCAGCCAGGAAAGCACCCTTGGTATCATCGGAGAAGGGACCGCGCAGTGCATCACGCATGTCGTCGGAGAAGGCGGCTATACCTGGCATCTGAGGTATGTTTGCCTTCATGCCCAACACCTCGTTGGGTATGGCACAGGCACCGGCACTCCAACCCTCGCCATAGATAAAGATCTCAGGATTGTAGGCTGAAACGGCTTTGCGTATCTGGTTCATCGTCTCTATGTCATGTATTCCCATGAGGTCGAAGCGGAAGCCATCGATGTGATACTCTTTTGCCCAGTAGAGCACGCTCTCTATCATATACTCACGCATGAGGGGACGTTCGCTGGCTGTCTCGTTGCCGCAACCGCTACCGTTGGAATACTGTCCGTCGGCTGTCTTGCGGAAATAGGCATCGGGGTATATCTTCTGGAAGTTGCTGCCCTCGGTATTGAAAGTATGGTTGTACACCACATCCAGTATCACGCGTATGCCGGCACGGTGCAGAGCCTGCACCATCTCCTTAAACTCGCGTATGCGCACTGCGGGTGTGGTGGCATCGGTGCTGTACGAGCCCTCTGGCACATTGTAGTTGAGTGGGTCGTAGCCCCAGTTGTACTGTGCTCGCTCGGGCTGGCTCTCGTCCACCGAGGCATAGTCGAACGAGGGGAGGATATGTACGGCATTGATTCCCAGGGCCTTGAGGTGGGCTATGGACGTAGGTTCGGTGAGAGCCAGGAACTTGCCTCTGTACTCCGGACGCACGCCTGATGAGGGGTCGATGCTGAAGTCGCGGTGGTGCATCTCGTATATCACCAGGTCGGCAGGCGAGGCGGTAGACACCTGTCTGTCGTAGCGCCAGCCCTCAGGGTCGGTGGTTTTCATGTCTATCACCTGTGCCTTCTTGCCATTGACCGACACCGCCTGTGCGAAGACGCCCGGGCACTCACCATTGCCAGTGTCGAAGGTATAAAACACGCCGCTGAGGTTGCCTTTCACCTCCGCATACAGATATTGCCACCCGTCTATGGTGCGCGGTTTCATCTTCACCGTCTTGTAGGGTTTGGCATCTGCTGCCTTGCGGTACAGGCGCAGGGTGGCACTCTTCACTTCGGGTGCAGCACTCACACGAAACCATGTGGAGGCGGGAGCATATCCCACCTCATTGGTCTTCTGTGCATGTGCCGTGGCTATGATAGTCATCAACATAGCAAAAACTATTGTTATTCTCTTCATAGTAGTTTAATTATTTGACTATAAGCGACATAGCGAAACCGCCTCCAGGGGCTTCCTTCACTCGTATCACATCGCCTTTCTTCACAGTTTTCTTTGTTATCTTATAAGCCTTGGGATTGTTGGCAAAGTGTGCATCAGGGGCATCGGCATAGAGTGTACACTCATACTTCTTGCCCTTGTCAAGGAAGTTGAGACGTACTACTGCCTGGTGTCCGTTTTCATCGCACTTGCCGCCAACAAACCAGTTGTCGGTTCCTTTTGCCTTGCGTGCGGCAGTGATATAGTCGCCGGGCTCTGCCTCTAAGTACTGCGAGTCGCTCCAGTCCACTGCCACATCGCGTATGAACTGCAGTGCATCGTCGAAGCGCTCGTAGTTTTCGGGCAGGTCGGCAGCCATCTGCAGCGGACTGTACATGGTGACATACAGAGCCAACTGACCACATAGTGTGGTGTGAACGAACTGTTTGTTGTCGCTCCATGTGCTGAGTTGGGTCTCGAAGATACCCGGGGTATAGTCCATGGGGCCTCCTTGCAGACGTGTGAATGGCAGTATCACAGTGTGGTCGGGGTTGCTGCCATGGAATGCCTCATACTCCTGACCGCGGGCGCTCTCATTGCCCACCAGGTTGGGATAGGTGCGGCAGAGTCCCGTAGGACGTGATGCCTCGTGCGCATTGACCATGATATGGTGCTTGGCAGCCTCTTTCACACAGTACAGGTAGTGATTGTTCATCGACTGACTGTAGTGGTAGTCGCCACGGGGGATGATATCTCCCACATATCCGGTCTTCACTGCGTCGTAGCCGTATTTCTTCATCAGCGCGTATGCCTCGTCCAAATGGCGCTCGTAGTTGATGGTGCTGCTGCTCGTCTCGTGGTGCATCATGAGTTTTACGCCCTTGGAGTGAGCATAGTCGTTCAGTGCCTTGAGATCAAAGTCGGGATAGGGAGTGACGAAATCGAACACATCCCATTTCCACATGT
>CAMHPC010000154.1 GCA_946186945.1 uncultured Prevotella sp. | reverse complement strand
ACCACGTCTATGCCATGAGCCTCCAGATAGGGGTTCATCTCACACTCCTCGGTGAGCATGCTCTTGCTCTTCACCATTTTCTTCACGTTGTGGTCGCGCAGGATGGATAGCACTATCTCGTTAAACTCCTGTGCATCCTTTGCCCAGTGCACCTTCACACCTCTGGACTCGAGGTTCTTGGCAAACATGTCGAGATAATCTGCCAGGTGAGTCACCGTATGCATCTTTATACGACTTGCCATCTCGCGCAGTAGTTCCCATTCCGGCATTGCCTGCGCCATCTTGTCGCGTTTCACTCTCACGCCCCAGAAGGTCTGGTCGTGGTGTGTTATCTTGTCCGCATCCTGCAAGATGCGGTGACTGTTTTTTGAATGTACTGTGCTCATAGTCCTGCTGCTAAGATTTCTACTACATGTTTAAACTTTATGGGCATATTCTCGCGTTTGGCTATGCCTGCCATGTGCATGAGGCACGAGCTGTCTGGACCCGTCACATATTCGGCTCCTGTATCTGTATGTCTCTGCACCTTGTCCTTACCCATGCGCACCGACACATCCGGCTCTTCCACGGCGAAAAGTCCTCCGAAGCCGCAGCACTCATCCTTGCGCTCGGGTTCCACCACTTCGATACCTTCCACCATATTGAGCAGGTCTATTATCTTGTTGAACGGAGGCACATTGCACTCCGAGGGCGAAGAGAGTCCCAGTTCACGCACACCGTGACATGAGTTGTGCACACTCACCCTGTGAGGGAACTTGCCCGGCACCTCCTTCACCCTGAGCACATCGTGCAGAAATTCCACCACGTCCATGGTCTTTTTTGCCGTAGTGCACTCCATCTTGCCCCTCATTATCTCCGGATGGAAGCAGCGCACAAAGGCGGCACACGACGCAGAGGGTGCCACCACGTAGTCGAACTCCTTGAACAGGTCTTCAAATTTCCTTATGAGTGGTTCAGACATATACTGAAATCCTCCGTTGGCCTGCGGCTGTCCACAACAGGTCTGCTTCAACGGATATTCCATATCTACATCATAGTGTTTTAGCAACTTGTATGTAGCAACGGCCACCTCGGGATATACCGCATCTACATAACAAGGCACGAATAGTCCGATTTTCATAGTATTGATGGTTTTAAGAATTAAATCGTCATAGTATCGGCAAATATAATAAAATAATAAGGAAAAAACAACTTTACGAAACAGAAAAAAATGTGGCGAAAAAAAAACTCCAAAAAATTTGGCTGTTTCACAAGATACCATTACCTTTGCACACGAAAATTTTGCGAAGGGGCGTAGCCCAGTTGGTTTAGAGCGCTGCAGTCACATTGCAGAGGTCATCGGTTCGAGCCCGATCGTCCCTACGAAATACAGCCGAGGTTTTCCTCGGCTGTATTTGTTTAACAAAAGTCCTTTCTGGTATTGGGTCAGCGGATTATTGGTTCTTTGTTATCGCTTTTACCGTAGCAGGAGTTTTGATATTGGTAAATCGCAATTGCCCATGTATATTTTTCCATTTTCACTTCTATATTTCAAAGCTCTTTATGTCATTGCGAACTTCAACATTATTGCAGCGTGTAAATGATCTATAATAATACTTTATTCCCGGACTTAGTTCGTAGATTACGTAGCGTCGTTCATTCTTTGACAAATAGATTCTAACGAGTTCTCCAGTTTCTTGATTATATTCATTATAGTACTCAAGTTTCTTATCATGATCATAATGACTATCGTGTTGCGCTGTATACATGTGATGTTCGTTCAGATACTCATCCTGAAGCCTGGACTCGTCATAGGAGTAATAAATGCCGACATCGAAGCCAAGATTAGGATCATCATCCATTTTTACTATAAAACAGGCATAGTTTTGTCCAGTTTCTACGATGTCTAAACTTTTTATCATATCTGACAATTTGCCTGTAGTAAATGAACGAAGTTGGCCATAGTACTTCTGTCCCTCCACAGTTACTAAAGTGCGGTACACATACTTGGTGTCAGGTGATATGTTTGTTATTTTTGTCTCTATTCTATTACCTTTTATTTCTTTTATCACCTCACGTTCATCAAGACTGTTGTTCTTGATATAATATTCCTCATCTGTCCATTCTATTTCCACAGAGGTGCTACCAGCTGCAGATGCCAGAGCATTGTCCAGATTTATTGCCCCTTTAACAGTTGCACTGCAAAACGTTATGTCTGTTGCAGGGCCTGTCACGGCCACATCATCAGTGTTGCCAGACCAGTCATCGTCATCGCCATCGTCGCCGCATGAAGCAAAACCTACACTCAACAATGCCGACATTATCATGATGCACATTCCAAATTTCATTTTTTTCATTTTAGTGTATTCTTATAATCGTGAACAAATCTATTTGTATAAACGGCATTACTCCCGTATTGTAAATGGGAAAGGTATGCATGTCAAATTTGATGTGACAAAAATAAGAAAAAAATTTAAACACCACAAGAAAAGAAGCATATTTTATTAGCGAAAAGTCAATTCCCACGCCATCTGCGACAGTTATTGGCACCTTTTTCGCATGTGTCGCAATTGCGGGCGGTTGGCGCAGAAACTTCAGAAGGATAATGGCAGTTTTCTTATTTCGCACCTGAACATGGGTGGATCTTTGCATGTCAAAGGGAAAAAACCGGAGACAAAAACAACAAGAAAACAAAATATCAACAATCAAAAAAATCACAACTATGAATCGTACAAAAATATTCTTCGTGGCACTTGCCTACCTCCTCATGTTCTCTATATTGGTGGCTTTGGTCTCATGGTTATTGGAGCGTTTTTTGTTTAACCTCATCTTGTGACGGCTATTAATTGCCTGCAATGCAGCACCCGAGCCTGCCTCCATAGTATCCACCGCAATCCAGCAGTTTGTAAAAGCCAACTCCGCCGGTGCAGCAGTGACAAAGACAGACACGCCAAAATAGTATTAAGTCCCGTCTACAATGCCTTCACTGTTTCTTTCACTGCAGCCATGTGACTGCGCGACACGGGTATGGACTCGTGGTTGGGCTTCATCATGAGTTGAGTAGTGCCGGAACGTGATACCACCTGCTCAACCTGCATGATGTTGACGAGGTAGGCGCGATGGCAGCGTACTACCATAGGATAGGCTTGCAAGGTCTGCTCCATCTGTTTAGATGTGGCACGGAGCATGTCGGTACGCACCTGACCGTCTATCAGATGACACACCTTTACATAATTGCCAACAGCTTCGATATACAGCAGGAAAGATACGCAGAGCGTGACGTTTTCATTAGTTGTACCGGCAAGGGTGATAATGTCAGATGCTGTTTCTGACGTAATCAATTCTTGTTGCCCGCTAACCTTTGGCTGCAGCTTCTTCAATTCCTCATTCAACACTCGCGCCTCCTCCAGTTCCATGGCCAGGTATCGGCTGCGGTACTTAAATCTCCAATACAGTCCGATAGCAAATGAGCAGAAAGCCAAGACCATCAGCATGGTGGCATAGCCCTTAGGGTTGAGTGGCGAAGGTAACCCCTTTGCACTCATTGCAAAATGTAAGTAGAGGCAGACCATAAGGGCCATCAACGGTGTATTGATGAGTTGAAACCACAGGTTGCGGTGTATGACGTAGCCTACGCCCTTGTCGGATGCAGAAGGTTTGTGCAGCAGATATGTCAATATGAGTTCAGAGACATAGCATACCCCCACGCCCAACAGCAAGATGGCCAACAAGTGCACATAGAGCAGCCATCCCAGCTTATCCATGCCGAGGGGCTGGAAAACGGCGAAGGCAAGGATAGCAAATGCTACGCTAACTAGGCGGACAGTCAATATTTCTTTTTGTCTCTTGTTCATGAGCGCACAAAGGTAATGCTATTTAGTGAATCCACCAAACCATCCGTCACTCATCTAACATATACGAGAAAGAGTACTTATCAATGCCGTATGCGTGATACTCACCATTGATATAGTAAACACGCCAGGGATAGTATGACTTCATAGCCTGAGCCATCTCATCTGCCAGGAGTGGATTGTCGTCAGGTCTGAGCACCTTCAACTCGCATTCCACAAGATGCCCCTGATCGTCTACACGTGCCCGACGGACACTGAACACTATCCGTTTGATACCTGCAAGTTCAGGATATTTCTCAAGGTGCAGTGGAAACATCTCACGCAACTCAGCATTGTTCTTTATTTTCTTATCGAAGGCAAAGCCATCCACCACATAGTTCTGATAGTCTTTCATGCCGCATACCTTGCCATGATCTATCGTGACGATACGCTCAGACTCGTAGTGACGCTGATATCCACTGTGCACATAATAAATCTTTTTACCCTTAGCCAGACGCAGGTCGCCAGTGAACCATGTGGCAACGATGCTCTTCCCGTCTACATACTTCTTGAAGATGCGACGCAGCAAGTCTGAGGACAAACGAACAGTCTTCGTCTCAGAGCCGTACACATCATAACAGACGCTGTCTAAACAGAGTCTCTCTTGCTGGATGCTCCAGTATGCTGTATAGCCCGACCAGTTGGAGGTGACAAAACCACGTTCCTCGCGACTGGGCAGAACAGCCTTCAACTCACGATTAAGAATAGAGTCGGCATATACAGGCTTGCCCAGGAGTTCCCATTGTTCGCCATCTACATATATAACCTCACCATCCTGACCAGTAGCATACAGGCCCAAGGAAATGAATGACAATTCTAATGATAAGATAAGTGTTTTCATAATGCTGCGGTATAGGTTGTTCACTGATATAACGAAGAGAAAGCGTGGGTTATTGTGTGAAAGCATGTCATTCATCACAAAAGCATGCAGAATATCCCACTTATTTGTAACAACGAGTGAGCATACATAATTTTGCAGCGTCGATGATGACCCGAAACATTTCAAACA
>CAMHPC010000153.1 GCA_946186945.1 uncultured Prevotella sp. | reverse complement strand
GACCGCCTCCCTGCAGAGCATAGAGAACGAGATACTCCGACAGATGATGACAGGTGCCACAGCCACCGCAGCGGTGGAAGCGCCGAAGAGCGAGATGCTCACCACCGTCCCCCTGAGTTATGCCCAGACGGGAGTGTACTTCGAATGTCTGAAAAATCCCGCCTCCACCATCTACAACATCCCCTATCTTCTCACCTACCCCGCCGGTGTGGAGGCAGACAGGCTGGCAGCAGCAGTGAAGCGGGTGACAGAGGCACATCCCGAACTGAGCATCCACTTCACCACCCAGGGCGACCAGATAGTGCAGACCACCGAGGGCAGCGTGCCTGTGGAGGTGACGCTGAGCGAGATGACCGACGAGGCACTCGCTGCCTACAAGCGCGAGTTTGTGCGCCCGTTCAATCTGCAGAACCCACCCCTCTACCGTTTTGAGGTGGTGAAGAGCGAGAGCGGCACCCACCTGCTCATGGATGTTCACCACCTGGTGTTCGACGGCGGTTCCGCCGACCTGTTCATCCGTCAGATAGGCGCTGTGCTCGAAGGCAAGGACATAGAGAAAGAGACATACACCTACCTCAACTTCGTGAGCGACCAGCAGAAGGCAGAGGAGAGCGACGAATTCAAGTCTGCACAGCAGTTCTTCGCCGAGAAACTGGGCACTTGCGAGGGAGCGAGCGAGATACCCGCCGACTTCAACCAAACCGACCAGCAGGGATACATAGGCGAGGCACTCTGCGCCACCGACCACGACAAGGCGGCAGCCTTCTGCCGTGAGCACGACATCACCCCTGCCCACCTGTATCTGGCAGCCGCCAGTTATGTCATCTCGCGCTACACCAACAACCGCGACGTATACATCAGCACCATAAGCAACGGCCGCTCCAACCTGAAGATAGTAGACACCGTGGGCATGTTTGTCAACACCCTTGCCCTGGGTCTGAAGATAGACGATGTGACGGTGAGCGAATATCTCAGGCAGGTGAGCGACACCTTCGACCAGACCCTGCGCCACGAAGACTACCCCTTCGCCCGCATAGCCGCCGACTACGGTTTCCATTCCGCCATCTCCTACGCCTACCAGGTGGGTGTGCTGTCGGAATATACCGTGAACGGCAATGCCGTGGGGCAGGAGTTGTTGGAACTGAACGTGCCGAAATTCAAGATCAACATCAAGATAGAGCCGCGTGGCATACTGGTGCAGTATGACGACGCCATATATACCGCCGCCACCGCCCAGGGACTGGCAGAGAGCATAGCCGCCACGGTGAACCACATCATGGAGCAGCCCGAGGGCAAGGTGCGTGCATTGTCAATAGTCAGCGCAGCCCAGGCAGAGCACCTGGAACGCATACGAGTGACCGGCACCGGCGAGTCGCCCTTCCGTCTCTTCTTCGAGAGCATAGTGCACCACGCCCAGACCCAGCCCCAGCGCATGGCACTCATAGCCTGCGATGCCCGCTTCACCTATAGCGAGTTTGACCAAGCCACCAACCGCATAGCCAATGCGCTGCGCGAGCGAGGTGTGAGCGAGGGTGACCGTGTGGCACTGCTGCTGCCACGCACCAGCAGGCTCATCCTCTCTATGTTTGGTGTGCAGAAAGCAGGTGCAGCCTACATACCCTGCGATCCCGAATATCCCGCCGACCGTGTGAAACTGATACTGGAAGACAGCGGTGCCAAACTGATTATCACGCCCGAGGTGGCAGAGGAGTTGCTGAAGTGTGAGAACACCACCCAGCCTCAGACCACCCTCACCCCCGACGACCTGGCTTACCTGATATACACCAGTGGCTCCACAGGTCGTCCGAAGGGAGTGATGCTGCGCCACGAAGGCATGTGCAACTACTCCACCGCTCTGCCTGCCAACGTGGAGGCATACGCCGTGGCAAACGCCGCAGAGAGCATCCTGGGCGTCACCACCATCTCGTTTGATGCCTCACTGCACGAGATAGCCATCTCGCTGTTCAACGGTCTCACCCTGGTGCTCGCCAACGAAGAGCAGACGAAGAACCCGCTCGACATGGCAGCACTCATACACGAGCACCACATCGGCTATGTGTCCGCCACACCCTCTCAGTGGCAGACCTGGATATACAGCGATGAGTTTGTAGACGCCATCCGCACCGTACCCATCATACGCTTCGGCGGCGAGAAACTGCCCGAGAGCCTGTTGCACCAGATGCAGAAACTCACCCCCTCGCGCATACTCAACACCTACGGTCCCACAGAGACCACCGTATCATCAAACATTCAGGAACTGACCCATGCCCAGCGCGTCACCGTAGGTCGTCCGCAACTCAACGTGAAGGAGTTTGTGGTGGACAGCGACGGCAACGAACTGCCCGTAGGTGTGGTAGGCGAACTGTACATCGGCGGCAGGGGTGTAGGTCGCGGCTACAACAATCTGGACGACATGACCCGCGAGCGCTTTATCGACTATCACGGCACACGCATATATAAATCGGGCGACTTTGCCAAGTGGGCACCCGATGGCGATGTCTTCATCCTCGGGCGCAAGGACCATCAGATAAAACTGCGTGGTCTGCGCATAGAACTGGGCGAGGTAGAGAGTGTGATAGCCCGTGTGGAGGGAGTGAAGAATGTGGTAATCATGATACGCCAACTCAACGGCAAGGAGCACCTCTGCGCCTACTTCACCGCCGACCGCCCGATAGACATAACCCAGATGAAGGACGAGATAAGCAAGAGCCTCACCCAGTACATGGTGCCCACAGCCTACCTGCAACTGGAAAAGATGCCCATGACACCCAACGGCAAGACCGACCTGAAGGCACTGCCCAACCCCGAGGTGGCAGTGAGCGGCGAGTACGAGGCACCAGCCAACGATACCGAGCGTGCCTTCTGCGACATCTTTGCCACCATCCTGCAGATGGACAAGGTGGGAGCCACCGACAATTTCTTCGAACTGGGCGGCACCTCGCTGGTGGTGACCCGCGTCATCATCGAGGCAGACAAGGCAGGTCTGCACGTGTCGTACGGCGAAGTGTTCGCCAACCCCACGCCCCGCAAGTTGGCACGCCTGATAACGGGCGAGAGCGCCGATGATGCAGCCGATGCCAACGACCCCGTGGCAAACTACGACTACACCGCCATCGACAACCTGCTGCATCGCAACGTGCTCGGCTTCTTCCGCAGCGGCGAGCGCCAGCAGTTGGGCAACGTGCTCATAACCGGTGCCACCGGCTATCTGGGCATACACATACTGCGCGAGTTGATAGACAGCGACGCACCCAACATCTACTGCATGGTACGCGGCAAGACCGTGGAGGCAGCGGAGAGCCGTCTGCGCACTCTGTTGTACTACTACTTCTCCGACTCCTTCAAGAATCTCTTCGGCCAACGTCTGCACATCGTACTGGGCGACGTGACCCATGATATCGACACCAGTCTGAAGGTGGACACCATCTACAACTGTGCTGCCGTGGTGAAGCACTTCAGCGAGGGCACAGAGATAGAGGATGTGAACATAGGCGGTGCGCAGAAGTGTGTGAACTTCTGCCTGCAGACGGGTGCCAAACTCATCCACATCTCCACCGCCAGCACCCGCGGTCTGTGGGCAGGCGAGATAAAGGACGATGTATATACCGAGCAGCGTCTGTACATGGGTCAGTATATGGGCAACCAGTACATCTACTCTAAGTTCATGGCAGAGCGGTTGGTACTGGATGCTGTGGCCCTGCATGGTCTCAATGCCAAGATAATGCGTGTGGGCAACCTGGCAGCCCGTTCTACGGATGGTGAGTTCCAGGCCAACTTCAGCACCAACTCGTTCATGGGTCGCATCCGTGTGTACAACATGCTGGGTTGCTGTCCGTACGCCATGCGCAACAAGCGTGTGGAGTTCTCGCCCATCAACGAGGTGGCACACGCCATAGTGCTGCTCACCACCACGCCCAAGGAGTGTGTGGTGTTCCACCCGTACAACATCCACGGCCAGTTCCTGGGCGATGTGCTGTCAGGGCTCACGGCAGTGACCGGCGGCATCCGCTTCGTGGAGCAGGAGGATTTTCAGCAGGCATTGGACGAGGCTGGTCAGGACCCGCAGAAGGCCAAGCAGATGTCAGCCCTGCTGGCATACAAGGACATGGCCCACGGACAGAAGACGGCAGATGTGAAGCGCGACAACGACTACACCACACAGGTGCTCTACCGTCTGGGCTTCGCCTGGTCGCCCACCTCATGGGACTATGTGGAGCGCATGCTCACCGCCATAGGCGGTTTCGGTTTCTTCGAATAAAGAAAAGCGCCCGAGCAGTGCTCGGGCGCTTTTGCAAAATCACTCCTACAGATTGGTTTTTCCACTCATATTTCATTATCTTTGCACAAATAACTATCAATACTAAACTAAAACATTTTGACTATGATGAGAAAATCCCTGTTTCCCGCACTATTCGCATTACTGTGCATGGGTCTGTGCGCCGGCACCTGTACCTGAGCGGATGTGATTTCACCGCCATCTGCAATACCGACAGCCGCGGTCTGGGTTGCGTGTACGCCCTGGCAAATATCAGCCACGACCTCACGTACGAGATAGAGCCAGGCGGTTCCGTCTTCGACCACGTACTCTTCTATCTGGGCAACGATGCCCCTGTATGGTGCGTGAACAAGGGCGGTGTGCCAGTGAAGGGCACCCTCCGCTATGTGGCACCCATCAACTGACCATCAGGACAGGCAAAAAATATTTGATACCTATTCTTTCAGACTTACAAAAAATTTATATCTTTGTGCCAACATAGGCACATAGGTACTACCGCCCCGTGCCTGCCGACTAAAGACCTAATGAAAACCTAAATGAATAACACCCTCATCGACAACTCAACAGAGCAGCTTTCTATGCTCTATACGCTTAAAGAGTGCTTCTCCTCACAAGGCACAAACACAGTGAAGATTGCAACAGGTTACTGGGATATACCAGGACTTGCTTTGTTGACTGATG
>CAMHPC010000152.1 GCA_946186945.1 uncultured Prevotella sp. | reverse complement strand
CCGTCGCCACTCAGTGCGTCGCTGCACTCTATGGCACGTCCGTGGTGGTGCATGGCAAAGGATATGCCACTGCCCAGATGACATACTATCAGGTCCTGCTCCTCATACTTCACTCCATGCTCGCGGCAGTAGCGCTTGGCTATCTCGCGCTGGTTGAGGGCATGCCAGATGGTCTGGTGAGGCAGTTCGGGCATGCCGGTGATGCGAGCCACGTCGTCCAACTCATCCACCACACCGGGGTCGACGGTGAATGCCCTGCAGCCAGGTATCTCCTTGGCTATGCTCAGGGCTATGAGCGAGCCCAGGTTGCAGGCATGATGCAGACGGGGAGTCTTGGTATCTTCTATCACCTTCTCGTTCAGTTCGTACACACCACTCTTGAGGGGCTTCACCAGTCCACCCCTGCCCACTATCACGTCAAAATCCTTTTTTATGCCCTGACGCTGCAGTTCCTCGATGAGTTTCTCCTTACGGTAGTCAAATTCATCCATGATAAATGGATAGCGACACAGTTCCTCGTAGGGGTGATTGATGCAGGCATGCATCACCAGTTCCTGATCGTGGAAGACACCCACCTTGGTGCTTATCATTCCCGGATTAATGGCAAGTATTTTCATAGTATTATCTGTAGTATTAACAAAGGTTCAAAGATATCTGAGCAAATATACGAAAAATATTCGTCTTGACAAGTTTTTTAACCGATTTTTACGCTCGTACTTACATAAATGTCACTCGTAATGTGCTTTTTGAGTTTTTTTTACTTCTATGCGTGCGCTCTTATCTTCAAAAGATGTAATTTTGCACATTGAATGCAGTGGCACGGCTTGTCGCTGGCCCTTTTTTCAGGGCGAGAGGAAAGTCCGGGCAGCGTATGGCACTCCACTTCCGAAAATAGAAGCAGTAGGCGACTATTGGTGAGGGTAGAAGAAAATAACCGCCTCGCCTTGTGCGTGGCAAGGGTGAGAAGGTGGTGTAAGAGACCACCAGACGGCGGGTGATCGCCGTGCTGTGCCCCCTGGAGGCTGCAAGTTCGCGTATACCATCGTCCGAGGGCGGCCAGTCCGAGCGTAGCACGATGGAGGGTAGAATGCTGGAGCCATGCGGCGACGTATGGACTAGATCAATGACAGGCACCTGACATACCGAGAGGCATGTCAAGGTACAGAACCCGGCTTATAGTGCCACTGCCTTCTTTTTCCTCTCTATCGCTTGTTCAGAAAGGCCTCTACGGCGGCTATATAGCGGGCGGGTGCCGATGCCATACGCTTGCGCTCCTGATAGTTGTCCCACATGCGTGTGCCACAGTAGTATATGCCGCAGAGCACCAAACCCGTGCCTACGCCCAAGAGCAACCACTTGGTGCCATTGGCAAAGGCAGACAGCACCACCACAGGCATAATCAGTATGATACTGTATATGGTATATCGTTTCTTGGCATCCTGCTGCAGGTCGGGTGCCACACGCAGGTCGAAAAAATAGTCGCTCACCTCTTCCTCGGTGGTGTCATAGTCAGAGAGTAGGGGAAAACCGTTTTCTCCGCTATGCTCCTTCATGGCTGTCTTCACTCGCTGCTCTTGTTCTTCTATTTCTGTCATTATTTCTTGGTATTTCGTTAGTATGATTTACCTTATAACGATTATCTTTTGAAAAATATTTTGCTCTGTGTAAAATATTTCGTACATTTGCAGCCTAATAATATTATCGCCTATGGAATTACCCGATTTCATGTCGTATAGCGGCAAATTCTCCCCAAAAGGCTTTGTAGAGAAGATTTCACGTATAGCCAAGCGAGCCGGTTCGAAACTGGTGTATGCGGCATTGTTACTTTACTATACACTGCAGTCTAAGAGCGTGTCGGTAAAGGATAAGGCATTTATCATAGGTGCTCTGGGATATCTCATCTCTCCACTCGATGCTGTGCCCGATGCCATTCCTATCGTAGGATTGGGCGACGACCTGGCAGTGCTGCTCTTCGTCACCAAGAAGATGTGGGGGCAGATTTCTGAAGAGGCCAAAATGAAGGCGCAGGAGAAACTCTCTACTTGGTTTGATGAGGACGAGATGAAGGAGATAGAGGAAATATTCCCACCCGAGGAACTCGAGGCAAGAAAGGCTGCAGAGGCAAAGAAAGCCGAGGAAGGAACCACCGAAGAGAAGAAAGCCGAGTGAGCGGGGTGGGGTAGCACCTATTTATACAGTGAATATATCCACCCGTTGTCTTTCCATTCACACTTTACCACGTTAAACCGTATCAGACGCGCCAACAGTGAGATGATGCGGTAGCGACCCATGCGGCTGCGCCTGACGAGCGAGTTGAGCGAAAGCGGACCGCCAGATTCCATGCTGCTTAGAAATGCCGATTCATCGTCGCTGTAACTGAGCATCACACCTGCTGCCGACTGTTCATCGTGCCACAGGCGCAGGTGAACGGGCGAAGCCACCACGTTCTCGTCAGCCACGCGCACGAAGGCACGATACTCACCCGCCTCGGTGGGGGCGGTCACGGGTTTACGGTGCGCCACGGGCACTGTCACCACCACCACGGTTTTACCATGTATGCGCAGAGTGTCGAACTGTATCGATGCTGACGGGCGACAGTATTTCATGGCTGCGGAGTGCATCATGTATATCTCTTCTTCGCTGCGCACACCCGATATCACACCATCGTCGCGCACACCTATCAGCAGCCTGCCGCCATCGGTGTTGGCAAAGGCACTGACCGAACGTGCCTGTTTGGCGGCATCAGACACACGGTATTTAAAGTCCTGACACTGATGCTCGCCTTCGCTTATCCATTCCAACAACTGTGCACTGTCGTCCATCGCGGTTACATGCCGTCGTTTTCGCCTTCGTATTCCACCTCGGCCATGCCTGCCATGTCACCTTCTTCCACCACGTCACCTTCTTCGTATTCCGTGTTGGTATCTATCTTCTGAGGGAACCAGTCTTTTGTCAACTCCTTCAGGTAATTGGCATCATCGCCGCCACCTATCTTTTCTATGTCGGCATCTATGCGCTCCCTGCTCAGCACACCAAAACCGTCGGCTTTCTTCATCAGCGGTGCCAGACCATTGCTGTCCTTGTGCTGGCACAGCCATTTCAGTACCTGCGAGGGATAGCGGTCGTACACGCTGTTTACTGTCCACAGCAGTTCACCGTAACTGCGGTCTTCCTCCTCTATGCCCTGCACATCCTTGCGCATGGTCAGGGTGTTGAGTTTTTCGATGATGCTGCCGTCAGAGGCAGGCATCTTGGCAAAGTCGCGTATCTCATCGCGTAGCAGCACCTTGTCGGATACATTGCCCTGTTTCTTCAGTTCCACACCTTTCAGTTGCAGTTTGCCATCCGATGCTACGGCATAGGTGTAGGTCTTGTCTATGGTCCACTGGGGTTGGAAATCAGTCATCTCCGTGTCTGACTTCATGCCCGAGAGGGTGCGGTGTATGGTGAAGCCATCTTCGGTGAAGCGCCCGCCGCACTCTTCTTTCTCGCTGAAGTAGGCACTGCTGTTGTCTTCCATAAATCCCTGGTTCAGCATTTTCCAGTTCACAAATTCCATGCCGTCAGCATATTTGCCATCGCTGTCGTAGGTGCAGATGTACATGGTGCCACCGTCGCCCGACTCCTGCCACAGGAATGCCAGAGTGCAGCCGGTGGCCAGTTCCTTGATTGCCACCAGACTCGCCAGGTCGGTCACCTCCACGCTGTCTACAGCCCACTCGGGTGCTATGCCGCCCAGCAGACGCGCTGCCTGGTCGTTGTTCAGGTGATACATTATGCTGTCTGTACTCACGTTTATAGTGTCGCCCAGTATCTGCACACTGTCTTTGCTTATGCCCAACTCATCGAGAAAAGCCAAACCGGTAGAACCTGATTTGCCACAGGCTGTCAGACAAATAACAGCGATGACTAATAAGATGCTCTTTTTCATAGATTTGATGTATTATGATTATTTCTCGCAAAGTTAATGAATAATAATGTCTTTCTTCTATTACATGCAAATATTTTGTATTTATTTAACCCTACGCGCGCAAAAATGCCGTGTGCAGACTCACTGCTGCACACGGCACTATATAATAAGATGTACGTAGGAGTATAGCAGTTGTCAACTGCGACTCCACCAGTGCTTTTTCTTAGGTGGCTGATGGTCGTACAGTCCGCCCACCATGGCTTCGCGCATCACATCCTCGTACGTCTTCTTCTCGTTGATGATACGATAGATGGTACCCCAGTCGGGCAATCCTCCCACGTTGCGGTCGTCTATCCATACGTCTGCCTTTATCTTGCGGGAGTAATGGCGGTTCTTGTTGGTATCCTCCTCGGGGAAGTCGCGGTTCACGGCATAGAACACCACGCCGCGCTCCTTGCACCACTGCACTGCCTCGTCCAGTTCCTTGCCCTCGCGCACTGTCCACAGTATCAACTGATGACGGTCGGCTATGAGCATACGCAGGGTGTCGGTGGCAAAGGGGCGTTCCCTGCCTATCTCAGGATATTTATCCTCTACGATGGTGCCATCGAAATCTACTGCTATTGTCATACGCGTAGTTTACTTTCTCTTTTTGCTTTTGATAGAGTTGTCTTGCCTGTTGCCGTAGTGGCTGTTGCTGTATGAGCCATACAGACCGCTGCCGTAGGTGTAGTTGCCATAACTGCTGCCATACGAGCCTTTGCCGTACTTGCCGTACTTGCCATACTTGCCGTAGCGTCCATACTTGCCATATCCGTAGTAGTAGCCATACTTCTTCTTGGACATGTCGATACCATTGATTACTACGGCGATGTTGGGCAACTTCTTGTCGGCAGCCAGTGTGTTGAGCAGGTCGAAACTTGAACGCGGGGTGTAGTCGGCACGACACATATACACCGTTGCATCTGCTACACGACCCACCTGCAAAGTATCGGTCACCAGTCCCACAGGGGCGGTGTCTATCAGCACGTAGTCGTAGTTGTCGCGAAGCACCTGTATCACCTTGTCCAGACTGCTGCGAGACATGAGCTCGGTGGGGTTGGGAGGTATGGGACCTGCCAGCAGCAGATCCAGGTTCTGGTTCACGCCAGAGGGTACTATCTGTGCC
>CAMHPC010000151.1 GCA_946186945.1 uncultured Prevotella sp. | reverse complement strand
ATTGATTGCTGTTTTTGTCGTTCTTCATCCAACTATTTTACGTTAAGCGGCTGCAGAATTACATGATTTTCCGCAATACTGCAAGAGAAAAGAATTATTTTTATTGTCAGCGTGTTACTTTTTGTTGATTACCAAAAACTATTCAATCTAATTTAAAAGTAAAAGGTTGAAAAATTCTAACCCTTTCTGGTTTGCCGTTTTTAATACCCGGAATCCAATTTGGCATAGCTGATATTACTCTTAGGGCTTCAGCATCCAATAGAGGATGTACTTCTTGTTTAATTTCAACATTTGTTATCAATCCGTCTTTTTCAATTATAAATTGAACTATCACCGTTCCTTCAATTTTGTTATTTTTTGCGAATTCTGGGTAATGAACATTTTGGCAAAGCCACTGTAACAACGCATCTTTTCCACCGGGGAAAGAAGGTTTTTGATGTAATTCTCCTACATAATAAACTTCTTCCTTTACTAACATATCCTTTTTAATGATAGGAAGTGCATATATACTGATAACATTCCCATCTTCGTCTAATCGGACTTGTGCCAAAGTTTCCAGGAATTTTTCACCTACTACAAGGTCTTCCTTTTGGGTAGGAACTACTTCCGCTTCTATGTTTCTCAGCAGAAGGCCATTAGAAAGTCTTAGTCTTTTCAACATGACCCAGCCACCATTCAATTTACCTTTACTGTCATAAGATAATTTATTCGTAATATCATTTTCCGAAACATACTCCAAATGCATTAGATTTACCAGAGCACTATCTGAAATAGTTACATTTTTCCCCTTTGAAAGACGGAAATGCATAACACATCCGTTTACTTTACAAGATATCATCTGGTGTCCATCAACATAGTTATAGGCAAGTCCATCAGAACAATGTAAAACATCATAGACGACTTGTGCCCTTACATCATAAAGCCACAAGAGTAAGAAAAAAGCCAGTAATCTTTTCTTCATTAATTTAGCAAATATCAATTATTTGGCGAAGATATAAAGAAAACAAATATACGCACCATAAAAGATGATATTTTTTATAAGAACAGTCAAGATTCGTTAATTTACTGAAAAATTACAGTGTGAAGGCAAAGGATTCGAACTTTTGATAGCTTTTTGTACCAAACTTTTTGTTAAACATTCCACAAAGATAAGACACGAACATATAGCACACAGCAGCAACGATTCTATGGATTGTTGCTGCTGATATTGTATATTCAGGTACTAACACATGTATTTTACCGAATGCTTACGGTTATCTCATCACTACTTTCCTTGTCGTACCGTCAGAATAACGGACGATATTGATGCCGTGTTGCATGGCGGGCAGTTCCTTTCCGTTGGTGTCGTAGATGCCTGTCACTGTTACATCGGAAGCAGAAACAGTCGCGGGCTCTATGCCATCCACGGAATCCATTTCCACGATTGTGATAAAGTTTTTCCAACCTTCGGCCGCTTTGTATTTATCTTTCGTGCCTGCAGGTACAAAGAGTGTGGCTAAGGAATATGTTTCTTTCGAAAAAGAATCGTCACTATCATAAGAAAAGCAGGGTGGAGTTGTATTTAAGGTAGTCACACTCGTCAGACCATCGCACAAATAGAAAGCGGAAGCACCGATGGACGCAACACTGTTGCCGATGAATGCCCGGCAGTATGCCAGCTATATAGGGGTGGCACCCCACAGGAAGGACTCTAGCAAGAGTGTCCACTGGAGGGCCAAGCCATCAGCTAAGTGCGACGGTCAGGCGAAAGCCGACCTGGGGCAAGGCGCTGAGATTGCTGTCGAGCATTGCGCGGAAATGGCACTGTTCTATCAACGTAAAACCAAAGGACACGAGAAAGACAAAGACATAAGACGAAGAGCCTACAATGCCGTGAAGTTTAAGCTGGTATTACGCATGTTTGCTGTCGTGAACAGAGGAACCAAGTACTACTCAAAAGCAATCGGCACATGTCAGGCTACACCGCCGACAGGCCAGGAGAACTATGACGGGGACTTGTCTCGCCCGTCCCAGATGCAGTCCTGACCAGAAGGCATCCGCAGAGCCTCCAGTTAGAAATCCAGAACAACGGTTCTATTAAAAGAAGCAGAGGCGGCAAAAATTACCGAACATCTTGAATGTGGCACATACAACCATTACGTGCCACAGCATAATTTGTGTCACAATCTTATATTTTAAGGCCACTAATAGACTGAAACAAAGAGATTGTGGCCATTTAACAAAAATTAAACCGTAACCTCTTTGATATATCTTAGAAATCGGAAAAACCAAAAAGTTTTTTGGTTTTTCTCTCACTTAATCGTAATTTTGCAAAAATTTTTTTTGTATGGAAAGAATAACATCATTTGAACAGTTGGTAGCCCACTTGGCATCTCTGCCCCATCGCAGCAGGGTGGCAGTAGTATGGGCAGCCGACCCCTCTACCCAGGGAGCAGTATGGAAAGCCATCGAGAGCGGTGTGGCAAGAGCCATATTCGTAGGTGCCTCAGAAGAATTGTCTAAATGTCCGGAGGTGAAGAAATGGGAGCAGTACATCACCCTGGTGGATGCCAGCGACCCCGACGAAGCCGCTGCCAAGGCGGTGAGTATGGTCAAAGAAGGAGAAGCCGACATACTGATGAAAGGTATGATAAACACAGACAATCTGCTCAGGGCAGTGCTCAACAAGGAGCACGGCATACTGCCTCGCGGCAATGTGCTCACCCACGTCACCGTAGCAGAAATACCCTCCATGAAGCGTCTGCTCGTGTTCACCGATGCTGCTGTCATCCCCTACCCCACACAACAGCAGCGTGAGGAGCAAGTGAGATACACCACCCGTATCTGTCGCAGTCTGGGAATAGCAGAGCCGAAGGTGGCACTCATCCACTGCACAGAGAAGCCCAACGAGAAGCATTTCCCCTTCACCGTGGGCTATGCCGAGATAATAGACAAAGCCCGACAGGGAGAGTTTGGTGCTTGCGTGGTAGACGGTCCTCTGGACCTAAAGACCTCGCTCGACCGCCACGCCCTGGAGAAGAAAGGACTGCAATCACCACTTGAGGGAGAGAGCGACGTCATCATCTTCCCCGACATAGAGTCGGGCAATGTATTCTACAAAGCCATCACCCTCTTTGCCCATGCCAATACCGCGGGCATGCTGCAGGGCACCATGGCACCAGTAGTACTCGCCTCGCGCGGCGACAGCATAGAGTCGAAGTTTTGCAGTCTGGCAGCCTCTGCCATACTCGTAAACGAGAAATAAATCAACAAACGATAAACACAGGAAATGGAAAAATTAGTTATCAACTCATACGAAGAATTTGCCGAATATCAGGGCAAGCAACTGGGTGTCTCAGACTGGTTGACTGTAGACCAGGACCGTATCAACCTTTTTGCCGATGCCACCTTGGACCATCAGTGGATACATGTAGACACTGAGAGGGCAGAGCGCGAGAGTCAGTATCACAGCACGATAGCCCACGGCTATCTCACTCTGTCGCTCTTGCCCTATCTGTGGGGACAGATTATCCAGGTGAACAACATCAAGATGCTGATCAACTACGGCATGGACAAGATGCGCTTTGGTGCTCCCGTGATTACAGGTTCGCGTGTGCGTATGGTAGCCACCTTGCACGATATAGTCGACCTGCACGGCATGTGCCGCACGGGAGTGAAGTTCAAGATAGAGATAGAGGGAGAGCGCAAGCCTGCCGTAGAGGGCATAGCCACCTTCGTATATATATTCAAATAGGCAGATATTCAGAGTATTTGGAGAGTCTGTAAAAACATAAAAAAGAAGAAAATGAGATCAAGGACAGCGATATGGTTTGAGACCAAGCTACGTTATGAGAAGATGCAGGAAGACGGCAGCATGAAGAAGGTGACGGAGAGTTACACAGTGGATGCCCTGTCATTTACCGAGGCCGAGAATAGCATCACAGAAGAGGTGAAGAGTTACATAAGCGGTGAATATGAGGTGACCGACATAAAGAAGGCCAGTTATAAGGAAGTATTCTTCAGCGATGCCGCAGCCGATGACAAGTGGTACAAAGCCAAGTTGCAGTTTATCACCATAGACGAGAAGACGGAGAAAGAGAAGCGTACCAACAACTACTTCCTGGTACAGGCCGACTCTTTCCAGAGGGCAGTGCGCTACATAGACGAGGTGATGGGCAAGACGATGATAACCTACAGCATAGCCCAGTTGACCGAGACCATGCTGATGGACGTGTTTGAGCACACGGTAAAGAGCAGCGAGCCCGCAGAGGAGAAGCCGGGATATGAGCAATGAGAGCACTATATCGGGCAGGCTGTATGCTGTGCGTGACAGTCTGCCCCAAGGAGTGACTCTGGTGGCTGTGAGCAAGTTTCACCCCGAGGCGCAGTTGCTGGAGGCGTACTCAGCCGGTCAGCGTGTGTTTGGCGAGAGTCACGTTCAGGAGTTGGTGCGCAAGCACGAGCAGTTGCCGAGCGACATACAGTGGCATTTCATCGGTCACTTACAGACCAACAAGGTGAAGTACATAGTGCCCTTTGTAAGTATGATAGAGGCGGTAGACTCCTGGCGTCTGCTCACCGAGATAGAGAAGCATGCAGCGCGCGCATGCAGGGTGATACCCGTGCTGCTGGAGTTGCACGTGGCTCAGGAGCAGACGAAGTACGGTTGGAGCGTAGATGAGTTGCGCTCAATGTTTGCCAGCGGTGAGTGGCGCCGTTTGGGGCATGTCAGCATAGACGGATTGATGGCCATGGCATCGTTCACTGATGATAAGGAGCAGGTGCGCCGGGAGTTTTCCACGGCTCGTGCACTGTTTGAGGAGTTAAAATCGACATATTTCGCAGAAGAGGAGCATTTCTCTCGCTGCAGTTGGGGTATGAGCGACGACTATCCCATTGCCGTGGAGTGTGGTTCAAACATGGTGCGCATAGGCACCCGCATTTTCGGTAGTAGAGGATATTAGAAAATCTAGAGTATCTAGAAAATCTAGAAAAATTTGGTTTTTCACTCACTTAATCGTACCTTTGCAGCGGAAAAAGGATAAAAAGATGCCAGAGATATCAATACGCGGCATGGAGATGCCAGAATCGCCAATACGCAAGTTGGCCCCATTGGCTATGG
>CAMHPC010000150.1 GCA_946186945.1 uncultured Prevotella sp. | reverse complement strand
AACCGAGGGTGCGGAGCGCAGCGGAGTACCCCCGGATAGGCATGTACAAACCACATGCACCCTAAAGGGGTGCCCCAAGAGCGCCCCTGCTCATTAGGAGAACTA
Organism: uncultured Prevotella sp.; assembly: GCA_946186945.1. GTDB lineage: Bacteria > Bacteroidota > Bacteroidia > Bacteroidales > Bacteroidaceae > Prevotella. The sequence goes on along the minus strand of CAMHPC010000150.1, from coordinate 5,266 downwards.
CTTCTTTCCTGCTGCTCGCTTGAAGGTATTGCGGTTGAACTGATCCTCGGCACGCACCACCTTCAGCACCTTCGAGGCGGGCATAAGACCGAGCAGACGCTGATGATACTCCTGCTCCATCCTCTTCGTCTCCACCTGAAGTTTGTCCATGTTCACTATCGTCTGGCGACACTCCTCATCGTTGTCGGGCTGACTCTTACGCAACTGCTTGCGTGCACTAAACAGCGCACGCTTCTTCGTCAGCCACTCGTCAAATACCGGCTGAAACGCCGACAACTCCTCGGCATTCAGTGCCGCCTCCTTCTTCACATACTCCAGCAGGTCCGCCTTGTACTTATCGTGGTCGAAGCATTTCTTTTGTGCCATCACCCCAGTGGCGAGACACAGCATCAGGACAATAGTCAGTTTTCGCATGGTTTTCATACCTTATTATATATCGTCTTAGTGGTCTTCCTATTCAGTCATCATGGCTATCAGGTCATCATCGTCCACCATGGTATAGTCTGCCAGGGCGTCAATGTCGTAGTTCACCGTCGACTGTTGCGCCATCTGCGGAGCACTGGTCTCCGTCGTCCTGCCGGTGAAGAGGTTCACCGCCACCAGTGCCGCCACCGATGCTGCTGCCGCCCACATCACCGTCCGCCGCAGTCGTGCATACCGCAAGGGGCGCACCCCTGCCGGCTCCGCATGGTCCACGCGCAGCATCACACGCTCGGTCAACTGTTCGAAATAACCCGACGGCGCACGGAAGGGCTGTCCTCCGCCGCCATGTTCACTAATGTACTGTTCTTCCTTTGTCATCACGTTCTTTTGACGCATACCCCGACAAAAGGTTTAATCTCACCCCCATTTTTTGTAATAAAAGCCTACCGAACCAATGTGACCACACAGCATCTCATGACGCTGAAAGCATCACCGCTCCATAACCGAGGGTGCGTAGCGTAGCGGAGTACTCCCGGATAGGCATGCGTTACCTCACATGCACCCTGGAGGGGTGCCCCAAGAGCCCGGTGCAGGGCGACCCTTTTAGGGTCGGAGGTAGCACCGGCTCAGCTATTAAAAGATGCATACCCAGCCGAACTTTCGTCCAAGTTCCTGAAGCAGGTTACGGTCTCTGATTGGAATAGTGACACTGATTGTCTCACGCAGATTATCGCGCTCACCTATTTTAGTTGTATCCAAGTCGACATGTTACCTCTCCAAACCTTCTGTAAAAAACTCCTAAGATGAAGATGGGTTAACTCTTTAGGTTGACTCTTTATGTCTACTTAAATATTAGTTTTTCTTAAAAAACTTGCTGCTCTTAATAAATAATCGTATTTTTGTGTCGATTTTCTGTATGTAGAGCATGGAAGCCAATAAAAAAGACGGGGTGAAGGCACAGTTCACCGACTATCTGCAAACCAACCACCGGAGAAAAACACCGGAGAGGTACGCTATCCTTGATGCTGTATACGACATGGAGAAACCCTTCACTATGGACGAACTGAACACAGTGCTCGAAGAAAAAAACTTCCATGTCAGTACCGCTACACTCTACAATACCGTCAACTTGCTGCTCCAAGCGCAAATGCTCGTCAGACACGACATGGGACAGCAGACACTCTATGAGGCAGTACAATCCTTCGGACACTGTTATCAGAAATGCAGCATCTGCGGAAAGACAGTGGCAATAAATAAAAAAGATGTGGTGCCCGTGGTGCAGAACCTGAAACTCAGACGCTTCAAGAAACAAGACTTCTCACTCTTGGTCTTCGGCATCTGCGGTTCGTGTCAGAACAAATTGAAAAAAAATAAAATAGCAAACAAAAAACAGTAACACATGATCACTGGAAAGGTAGACGTGCTCTTAGGATTACAATGGGGCGATGAAGGTAAAGGGAAAGTTGTGGATGTTCTCACACCGCAGTACGATGTGGTGGCAAGATTTCAGGGCGGACCAAATGCAGGACATACCCTGGAGTTTGAAGGACAGAAATATGTGCTCAGAAGCATCCCCTCGGGCATATTCCAAGGCGGCAAGGTCAATGTGATAGGCAACGGCGTGGTGCTGGCTCCCGACCTCTTCATGCAAGAGGCGATGGAACTGGAGAAAAGCGGACACGACCTGAGAAAACGACTCTTCATCTCACGCAAGGCGCACCTCATCATGCCCACTCACCGGGTGCTCGACGCAGCACAGGAGGCAGCAAAAGGTAAAAGCAAGGTGGGCACCACAGGCAAAGGCATAGGACCGACATATACCGACAAGGTGTCGAGAAACGGACTGCGAGTGGGGGACATAGAGGACAACTTCATGGAGAAATACCAGGCCCACAAGGCACGACACGAACAGATGCTCCAGGCCATGGGATATACAGACTATGATATCACCGAGGTGGAGAAGACTTGGCTGAAAGGGGTGGAATATATGAAGCAGTTCCAGTTTGTGGACAGCGAACACTTCATCAACGACAAACTCAGACAGGGAAAGACCGTGCTCTGCGAAGGAGCACAGGGTACTATGCTCGACGTGGACTTCGGCAGTTACCCCTTCGTCACCTCATCCAACACCATCTGCGCAGGGGCTTGCTCCGGACTCGGCATCGGTCCCAACAGGGTGGGAGAGGTGTACGGCATTATGAAGGCATACTGCACCAGGGTAGGAGCAGGACCCTTCCCCACAGAACTCTTCGACGAGACGGGCAACCGCATGAGACAGATAGGACATGAGTACGGCGCAGTGACCGGACGCGAGAGAAGATGCGGATGGATAGACCTCGTGGCTCTGAGATATGCCATAATGGTCAATGGAGTGACACAACTCATCATGATGAAGAGCGATGTGCTCGACGATTTCGACAGCGTGAAGGCCTGTGTGGCATACGAGATAGACGGAAAGGTGACAAAGGACTTCCCCTTCTCTATAGAACAGAATATCAAACCCGTGTATGAAACTCTGCCCGGATGGCACACCGACATGACGAAGATGACCGATGAGACGCAGTTTCCCAAGGCTTTCAAAGACTATATCTCGTTCCTCGAACAACAACTCGAGACTCCTATCAAAATCGTGTCTATCGGACCGGACAGGGAACAAACCATCATAAGAAAATAACGGCATGGCACAAAAACCAAGTATACCAAAGGGCACACGCGACTTCTCACCCGTGGAGATGGCGCGACGCAACTATATATTTGATACCATACGACAGGTGTATGCGCTCTACGGATTTCAGCAGATAGAGACACCTGCCATGGAAAACCTATCTACGCTGATGGGTAAATACGGCGAGGAGGGTGATAAACTGCTGTTTAAAATCCTCAACTCGGGCGACTTCATGGCTCATGCTGGTGATACGGACAACCTCACACCTCCACAACTCGCTGCACGCATCTGCGAGAAAGGGCTCAGATACGACCTCACCGTGCCCTTCGCCAGGTATGTGGTGCAACACCGCGATGAACTGCAACTGCCGTTCAAACGCTATCAGATACAACCCGTGTGGAGGGCAGACAGACCACAGAAGGGCAGATACCGCGAGTTCTATCAGTGCGATGCCGATATCGTGGGCAGCGACTCGCTGGTCAACGAGGTGGAACTCATGCAAATAGTAGACACGGTGTTTGACAAACTGCATATCAGGGTGATGATACATATCAACAACAGGAAAATACTCTCTGGAATAGCAGAGACTATCGGAGCTGCTGACAAAATCGTCGACATCACCGTGGCTATCGACAAACTCGACAAGATAGGACTGGACAAGGTGAACGAGGAACTTGCTGCCGGAGGACTCTCTGCCGAGGCTATCGACACCCTGCAGCCTATTCTCACCATGACAGGCAGCAATGACGAGAAACTCGATACCATCTCGCAGGTGCTGGCACAGTCGGAAACGGGCATGAAGGGCGTGGAGGAAACACGCTTCATCCTCGATATGCTGAAGCAGTGCTCGCTGTCTAATGATATCATGCTCGACCTCACTCTTGCACGAGGACTCAATTACTACACTGGAGCTATCTTCGAGGTGAAGGCACTCGACACTCCCATGGGCAGCATCACCGGTGGAGGCAGGTACGACAACCTCACCGGCATCTTCGGCATGCCCGGACTCAGCGGAGTGGGCATCTCTTTCGGGGCCGACCGCATCTACGATGTGCTCAACACTCTTAACCTCTACCCAGAGGAGACAACGGAGTCTACACAACTGCTCTTCATCAACTTCGGACTCAATGAGATGACCTACTGCATGCCAATCGCTCAGAAGTGCAGAATGGCGGGCATCAGAGCCGAGGTCTATCCCGATGCTGTGAAGATGAAGAAACAGATGGCCTATGCCAATGCAAAGCATATACCATACGTGGCTCTGGCAGGGGAGAACGAGATTGCACAGGGCAAAATCACACTGAAGAACATGAGTTCTGGCGAGCAGCACCTGCTCTCCACAGAAGAACTATTGAATATCTCAAACAATTAAAACCTAAACATTATGAAGAAAAAGTTTATTTGCACCGTTTGTGGATATATCCATGAAGGTCCCGAACCACCCGAGAAATGTCCTATCTGTAAGGTTCCCGCCAGCAAGTTCAAGGAACTGGAGGATGATGGCACTATGACTTTCGCTACTGCTCATATCCTGGGTGCTGCGCGTAAAGAGGGCGCTACTGAGGAGATGATTAAGGACCTGAAAGACCATTTTGCTGGCGAGTGTAGCGAGGTGGGTATGTATCTTGCCATGAGCCGACAGGCCGACAGGGAGGGATACCCCGAGGTTGCTGAGGCCTTCAAGCGTTATGCCTTCGAAGAGGCTGAACACGCTGCTAAGTTTGCTGAACTCCTGGGCGATGTGCTCAGTGATACCAAGAGCAACCTCGAAGCTCGTATCGCCGCCGAAAAAGGTGCTTGCGAAGACAAGTTCCGTATCGCCAAAAACGCCAAGGCCGCCGGCATGGACGCTACTCACGACACCGTGCACGAGATGGCAAAGGACGAGGCCCGACACTGCGCCGGCTTCGACGGTCTCTACCGCCGCTTCTTCAAAGACTGATAAGCAATCTTACAACAAGAACAATAGAGAGGGTGTGCCACCAGTGTGGCGCACCCTCTTACGTAATAATCGCAATTATTTTTTATCTTCAGGATTATTTATTATATTTGCATCGTATAATGTAAAATACGCTACAATCTTTTCCACACACGGGATGATAAAGACAGACAAACAGCAAGCCTCTGCTGCCGCCGCATTCGCAGAGCGCTGGGCAGGGCGTGGATATGAAAAGGGTG
>CAMHPC010000149.1 GCA_946186945.1 uncultured Prevotella sp. | reverse complement strand
GGGTCGTTGGGATAGAAGTCTTCGGGGTTGAATTCCTCCGACGAGTATTTTATCTCTGTGCGTCGTTCATCATTGTATTTCTCCTTCACCTCGAGCAGTTCGTCCTTCATCACTTTTTTGCATATCTCAGGATCTGTGAGGATGCTATTGAGGAATTCTATCTGTCGTTGCAGTTCCTCATACTCCTGGTGCAACTGTTCCACGCGCAGTCCGGTGAGTTGAGCCAGGCGCATGTCCACGATAGCCTTCGACTGGAGTTCGTCCAGGTCGAAGCGTTTCTCCAGGTTTGTCTGTGCCTCGGATGGGGTTTTCGAAGCCCTGATGATATGCACCACCTCGTCGATATTGTCGCATGCGATGATGAGTCCTCTGATGATATGTGCTCTTTCTTCCGCCTTTTTCAGTTCGAATTTTGTGCGTCGTATAGTGACATCGTGTCGGTGATCGATGAAGTAAGCCACACACTCTTTGAGTGTGAGGAGTTTCGGGCGCAGTTGCAGCGGGTTGGAGGGGTTGGGAACGAGTGCGATATTGTTTACCGAGAAAGAACTCTGCAGTGCCGTCATCTTGAAGAGTTTATTGAGTATGACGTTTGCATTGGCATCCTTTTTCACATCGACGACGATGCGCATGCCTTGTCTGCCTGTTTCGTCGTTGACATTGGATATACCTTCGAGTTTCCCCTCTTTCACCAGTTCGGCTATATACTCTATGAGTTGCTGTTTATTTACTCCGTAGGGTATTTCAGTGACTACTATCTTGTCGTGCGACTCATGGCTTTCGATTTCAGCCTTAGCCCTCATCACCACTCTGCCCCGTCCTGTCTCGTAAGCGTCTCTAACACCTTGTATTCCATATATATACGCACCTGTAGGAAAGTCGGGGGCTGGAATATATTTCATCAGTCCGTCGGTATCGATATCCGGATTGTCGATATATGCGCAGCATCCGTCGATTACCTCGCCCAGGTTGTGTGTGGGCATATTAGTGGCCATACCCACTGCTATGCCGTTGCCGCCGTTGACCAGCAGGTTGGGCACCTTGGTAGGCATGACACTCGGTTCCTTGAGTGTAGAGTCGAAGTTGGGCACCATGGTCACGGTATCCTTGTCCAGGTCGTCCATGATATGTTCACCCATCTTTGAAAGTCGGCACTCGGTGTATCGCATGGCAGCGGGCTGGTCGCCGTCTACCGAACCGAAGTTACCCTGTCCGTCCACGAGAGTGTATCTCATATTCCAGTCCTGCGCCATTCTGACCAATGCTCCGTATACCGAACTGTCTCCGTGTGGATGATATTTACCGAGCACCTCGCCCACCACGCGTGCACATTTCTTGTGTGGTGCCGACGATGTGTTTCCTATGCCGAGCATACCATAGAGTATGCGGCGATGTACAGGTTTGAATCCGTCTCTCACGTCGGGCAGCGCTCTTGCTACGATGACAGACATGGAATAGTCGATGTAAGAGGATTTCATCTCCTCTTCGATGTTGATCTTGATAATTCTATCCTGATCGTAAGTTTGATTTTCGTCCATTTAGGTTTATTACTTTTATTCGTCATTAGAACATGTAAATGGGCTGTATGGCCGTTTATTTTCGTTCTAACGGATTTTGCTTCTTGTTTTCAAGCCTCAAAGTTACGAATATTTTGCGATGTGGTAAAGTAAAAGAAGAAAAAAAGAATTACTTTTTAGTATTTTTTACAAAGAGTGGCAGACTATGGAGTAATGACAATAGTTTTCAACCAATCTTGCAGCAGTCCGGAGTATTGATTTTGCGAGTCGGCAATGAGTACGAGCACCTGCGCCCCATTGTCGAGGATGGGTCCGCGGCACAGTCCTTCATAGTTGGCGAGGGAGTAGTTGAGTAGTCCGAGTCGTGTGTTCCACTGGCATACGAGGGATTTTGAGAGCGGCGCAGTCTGATTGGCTGTTGTTGAGATGAGCGACCGTGTTGTGGGTTTCACTTGATAGAGTTTACAATTGACGAACGCCCCGATTTTTGACTCCGGCACATAGAATTCACGTTCGAGCACGAGCAGTTGTCCGTGGTCGATAGCAGTGACGGCGCTGACTCCGTGCGCATAGTTGGCTGCTTTTGCCTTGGCTGTGGGAGCATCCATCACATAGAGGTACTGTGAGGTGGTCCCTTGGGTGAGGTCTACGGAAGTGAGTCGCAGTTTTTGTCTCACGCGTGTACCTGGCTTTGCCGTTTCGCCATCGCCGGGAAGCGGTCCCTCGTTGACGGTCCAGAACAGGTTGTGGTGCTCATCGTAGGTGAGAGCCTCTATGCCCAAGGCTTTGGAAGTGTGCTGGAATATCTCTGGCAGTGGCAGTTGTCTGCCTGTGTGTGTGCCGTCTGCCCTGACTTCGAACACCCTCGACTTCTGCTCTGAAGCCAGCCACAAGGTTTTCTCCCCTGGCATGTAGGCTATGTCTTCGAAGTCGGTATTTCGTCCGTCCATCAGCACGAACCTCACCCTATCCACGCGTTTTATGTCGCCCGTCTTGCGGTCGATATCGATATGCAGGGTATAGTATCCCGCCTTTCCTTTATCGCTGACCACAGCATAATTATCGTGTCCCAGGTAAGTGATGCCGCTATAGTTGCCTGCCGGCAGTTGTTCGGGAAAGGACACCTGACGGTTGATGACGGCATGCGGTGTCTGTGCCATACTGCTGCCTGCGAGCATCATTGCCACAAAGAGAGTGTGTAGTCTCATTTCACGGTCACTTTAACCTTTGAGATGCGCCGTTCCTCCATCTTTAGGATTTCGAAGCAATAATTCTTATACTCTATGGTATCGTGCACTTTGGGGAAGTCGCCCTTGATTTCGAGTATGAGTCCTGCGAGTGAGTCGGCGTCGCCTGCCACCTCGTCGAACACCTCGTCGTCGGTTTGCAGCACCTTGAAGAAGTCGCTGAGCAGTGTCTTGCCTTCAAACACGTATGTAGAGTCGTTGATTTTCTGGTAGTTGCGCTGTTCGACATCGTATTCGTCGTTTATCTCTCCCACTATCTCTTCGAGTATATCCTCGAGAGTGATTAGTCCGGAGGTGCCACCAAACTCATCTACTACGATAGCGATGTGCACCTTGTTGTTTTGGAAGTCGCGCAGCAGGTCGTCTATTTTCTTGGTTTCTGGCACGAAATAAGGCGGTCGTATCAGACTCTGCCACCTGAATGACGATGGTTTGTTGATATGGGGCAGCAAGTCTTTGATATACAGCACTCCACGTATATTGTCGGTATTCTCCTGGTATACGGGAATACGGCTGTAGTTATTCTCGAGTATGCAGTGCAGCACATCGGCGAAGGAGCATTTTATGTCGAGGTCTACTATGTCCTGCCTGCTGGTCATCACCTCTTTTGCCGTTTCGTCGCCGAATCGTATGATACCCTGCAACATGCTCTGTTCATCGCGTATCTCCTCTTTGTCGGTGAGTTCGAGTGCCTGTTCCAGGTCGTCGACGCTTAGCATTACGTTCTCTCTCTTCACCACCTTTTCTGCTATCACCCCACTGCGCAGCAGCACCCATTCCACAGGCCATAGCAGCCGCCGGAGCACCATGAGGGGAGCCACTGCCCTGCGACAGAAGCGCAACGGGTTTTGTCGTCCATACACTTTGGGCATTATCTCTCCGAAGAGCAGCAGGAGGAATGTGAGCAGCACGGTGATGCAGATGAACTGCAGCACAAGTGCGTTGCCGAAGTCGACTGTATGTGCGAAGACATAGTTGCACAGCATGATGATGGTGACATTGACCAGGTTGTTGGTGATGAGGATAGTGGCGAGTGTACGTTCACTATCCTCGAGCAGCGTGTTGATACGCCGGTCGGTCTCTGTGCGTTCCTGTTGCAGTTCGTTGATATCGGCGGGTGCCAGGGAGAAGAATGCTATTTCCGAGCCCGATGCGAAGCCGGAGCATAGAAGCAGCAAGGCAGCCAGTACGGCTGCCACGTACACGCCTACGGTAGGTGTAATGAAGTGCACCTGCTGCAGAACGTCTGATATTGCTAAGAAATCCACTGTCTTAATACGTTGTGAATGTGATTAGAAGGGCAGTGAGCCATCTTCGTGGTTTTCGGCGGCTGTCTGTCCGTCGTTTTGCTGAGACTGTGGCTGTGGCTCTGCCGGTTTGGGCGAGAGTAGTTCCATGTTCTCGCCGTATATCTCGGTGATAAAGCGCCGTTGACCTTTCTGGTCATCGTACGAGCGGTATTTGATTCTGCCTTCGATATACAGTTTGTCACCCTTGTGCACATATTTCTCTGCCACCTTCGCCAGTCCTCTGAAGAGCACTATATTATGCCAGTCGGTACGGTCGGGCACTTTAGTGCCATTGGGCAGAGTATATCCCTTCTCGGTGGTGGCAAGTGGGAAGATGGCCATAGCCTGATCGGTGTCGTAGTATCTCACGTCGGGCTCTTTGCCCACGTTTCCTATTAGCATCACTTTGTTCATGGTGTGTAGATTTTAATAAGTATTCATTTTGTGTATGGTGTATGCAGTATTACTGTTCTTTCCACGCGCCGAGGTATTTATAGCGGAAGCTCTTTCCCTTGGCTGATGGGAACTGGCTTCTGGAGTCGACGCGGGCTTTCAGATGTTCTACTATGCGGTTGTAGCAGTCTTGTGCCGACATGGCTTTGCACTGAGCCACGAACTGTGTGTCGCGATATTCATGCTTGCCGGTGGAAGGTATGAGCACCACCCTTTTGAAATCGAGTTCTCCCTCGTACCATCCGGGTCTCTGTTCGCCGAGTTTCATTGCCGGCGACTGTTGCGCGCCATTAGCGGGTGCACCGTTGGTGTTGCCGGGGCGTAGTGCTTTTTTATTCTTAAAATCGTTCATGTTGGCTGCCTCGGTCTTGATAATGATGAAGTAGACACGTGGTCTCACCTTGTATCTTTTGGGGAAATAGACAGGTGAGTCTACATATTCGCGTATATCGTTTTCCAGTTCGGCATTCATTCCCACCTCGGGAATAGAGCACAAAAAGTCTATGGCCTCGTCTACACTGGCTACCAGTGTCTCGCGGTCGAAATATCTTAGATATAAATTCATGAACGGTGTGTTATCTCTAGAGTAATAAGAATAAAATCTGTTTTCAGATAAGAGCGGCAAACGAGACTCGAACTCGCGACCCCGACCTTGGCAAGGTCGTGCTCTACCAACTGAGCTATTGCCGCCTATAAGGTGCAGTAGGAAACGCCTTCTGCCGATAATATTTGTGAAGAGGAGGAGACTCGAACTCCCACGACACAATTGTCACTACCCCCTCAAAGTAGCGCGTCTACCAATTCCGCCACCTCTCCAACAAATAAATATTCTGAATAAAGTATAGTGCCCAGAACAGGACTCGAACCTGCACGCCTCGCGGCACACGCACCTGAAACGTGCGCGTCTACCAATTCCGCCACCTGGGCT
>CAMHPC010000148.1 GCA_946186945.1 uncultured Prevotella sp. | reverse complement strand
GTTCTCGCGCTGCTATCAGTGCAAAGCAGCGAGTGCTGCTTTCATTCTGCTCATGGCTTCGCGTATGTTGTCATCGCTGGTGGCATAACTCATGCGGAAGCACTGCGGGTCGCCGAAGGCGTCGCCTCCCACGGTAGCCACATGTGCCTTCTCGAGCAGATACATAGCCAGGTCGGTACTGTTGCTGACCACCCGCTCGCCATCCGTCTTGCCGTAGTAACTGTCGCATTTGGGGAAGAGGTAGAAAGCACCCTGGGGCACGTTCACCTCCAGACCGGGTATCTCCTGCGCCAGGCTCACTATCAGGTCTCTGCGGCGCTGGAATGCCTGTCTCATCTCCTCCACGCACTGCTGCGAGGCGCGATAGGCTGCCTCTGCTGCCTTCTGCGACACCGAGCAGGGACCAGAGGTGTACTGTCCTTGCAGTTTGTTGCATCCCTTCACTATCCACTGCGGGGCGGCTATGTATCCTATGCGCCATCCCGTCATGGCATATGCCTTAGACACGCCGTTGACGATGATGGTGCGCTCCTTCATGCCGGCAAACTGTGCTATGCTCTCGTGGTGTCCCACATAGTTGATGTGTTCGTAAATCTCATCTGCCAGCACATACAGGTCGTCGTGTTTCAGTATCACCTGTGCCAGTGCCTGCAGTTCCTCCTTGGTATATACGCTACCGGTGGGGTTGCTTGGCGAGCACAGTATGAGCATACGTGTACGCGGAGTAATGGCCTGTTCCAACTGCCCGGCGGTCATTTTGAAGTTTTGTTCAAACCCTGTTCCCACGAATACGGGGTTGGCGCCTGCCAGGAGTGCCATCTGCGGGTAACTCACCCAGTAGGGTGCCGGTATTATCACCTCGTCGCCATCATTGCACAGTGCCATCACGGTGTTGCACACACTCTGTTTTGCACCGTTGCTCACCAGTATCTCGTCGGCACTGTATTCCAAACCGTTCTCGTTTTTCAGTTTGGCAGATATAGCCTTTCTCAGGTCGGCATATCCCGGCACGGGAGAATAGCGCGAGTAGTTTTCGTCTACTGCCTGTTTGGCTGCCTCCTTGATATGGTCGGGGGTATTAAAGTCGGGTTCTCCCACGCTGAGGTTGATTACGTCGATACCCTGTGCTTTCATCTCAGCGCTCTTCTGCGACATGGCAAGTGTAGCAGAAGGTGCTAGTCTATTGAGTCTGTCGGACAATTGTTGCATAACTTGTAGTATATTATCTTGTTTTTATAACGTAATGTTGTTCGTTTTATTACACCTATATAATATCAGAAGTGCAGCAGGTGTCCCATGCGCTCCCGTTTAGTCTGCAGATAGCGCAGGTTGTATGGGTTTGGTGTGATTTCTATGGGCACGTTCTCTACTATCTCCAGTCCGTAGGCTTCCAATCCCACACGTTTCACGGGGTTATTGGTGAGCAGTCTCATCTTGTGTATGCCCAGGTGTCGGAGCATCTGAGCGCCGCAACCATAGTCGCGTTCATCGGGTTTGAATCCCAAGTGCACGTTGGCGTCTACGGTGTCCAGTCCCTCTTCCTGCAATTTATATGCGGCTATCTTGTTCATCAGTCCAATGCCACGTCCTTCCTGCTGCATATACACCAGCACTCCCCTGCCCTCTGCCTCTATCATCTGCATGGCTTTGTGCAGTTGTTCGCCGCAGTCGCAGCGTTTGCTGCCCAGTATATCTCCGGTGGCACACGAGGAGTGTACGCGCACCATCACAGTGTCGTCCTCTTTCCATTCGCCTTTGATGAGAGCGAAGTGTTCCAGTCCGTTGCTCTTCTGCCGGAAGGGTATGAGTCGGAAGTGTCCGTAGTCGGTAGGCATGTCCACTTCGCTGCCCACTTCAATGAGCGACTCCTCTCTCAGCCGGTATGCTATCAAGTCTTTTATGGTGATGATGCGCATATTCCATTCACGTGCCTTTTCCTGCAAGTCGGGCATACGCGCCATGGTACCGTCCTCATTCATTATCTCCATGAGTGCGGCGGCGGGATATAGTCCTGAGAGTCGGCATAGGTCTACTGCTGCCTCGGTGTGTCCGCTGCGTCGCAGCACGCCGTGGTCCTGTGCGTAGAGGGGGTTGATATGTCCCGGGCGTCCGAAGGTCTGCGGGGTGGATGCAGGGTCGGCAAGGGCGCGGATGGTGGCAGCGCGGTCGTTGGCAGACACGCCTGTGGAGCAGCCTTCCAGTTTGTCCACGGTCACGGTAAAGGGTGTGCCCAGCATCGACGTGTTGTCCTGCACCTGGTGTGGCAGGTCCAGTTCCCTGCATCGTGAGAGGGTGATGGGTGCGCAGAGCACGCCACGTGCATTTTTCAACATGAAGTTTACTTGTTCGGGTGTAATCTTCTCTGCGGCGATGATCAGGTCGCCTTCGTTCTCGCGGTCTTCATCATCCACCACGATGACGAACTTGCCCTCTTTAAAGTCTTCCAGGGCATCCTCTATTGTGTCGAGTTTAAACTGTGCCATATACTGTCTGTGTATTTATATTCATAGGTTTTTGTCTTCTATTCGCTTCACTATCACCCCATTGGTTTTGACTATGACGTCGAGGTCTCTCTGCAGTCGGCGGCGAAATCTCCACATCCTCAGGTAGAAGAATGCGCCGAGTGGCACTATGACAAATGCCGCAATGTTCATCCACCTGCGTTCGAAGGGTCGGGTGTGTGCCTTGACTATAAGCAGCGGGTAGTTTGACAGTTGGCTCATCACCACCTTGTCGCGTGTGTTGCCCAGATCCTCTATCACCTGTTCCAAACGGTCGTGCAGGTCTTCTATCTCATGGTCGGGCTGATATTTGAAGAAGGTGCGTATCACGTTGGGCGGCGACTTCAGATGATGCTGTTCACCATAGCGCCGTGCATCGGCAGTGATGAGCATCAGTTGTTGTTTGTCGAGGGCATAGTCGGGGTCTTGTATTATCACTTCCTTGCCCATCACGCTGCGCTTGCGTCTCATGCCGAGCATTTTCATTATCACTTCCCTGTATGCCTCCATATTGAACACAGCCGAGTCCTTATTGGCTTTGTAGGTGATGAAGACTGCTATGGGGGTGAGTACTGCCGTGGCAAGGAGTTTTCCAAACCATACCGACCACATGCCGTCTCTCGACATACGGAAGCCTGTATTGTCGAGTATGTAGAACACTATATACACGAGCACCGACACTACTATGGGCACGCCCAGTCCACCTTTTCTTATTATGGCACCCAGTGGTGCACCTATAAAGAAGAAGATGAGGCATGAGAGTGCCAAGGTGAACTTGTTTATCGCCTCTATCCAGTGCTGTCGCAGTTGTTTGTCGCCGTCTTCCGTCACCACGCTCTTGAAACTCAGGTCGCTCACTGCCTGTTGCACCGAACTGAGGGCATAGTTCACTGCTGCCTTCTTCTTGTCGGCGGGCAGTGCCTCGTACAGGCTGTCCACGTTGATGGGCTGCGCTGCCACCTTCTTTGCTATCTGCAGAGAGTCGTGCCTCTCTACTTTGTCCAATGCGAAGTATGCCTGCTGTGCCTCTTTGTAGTATACATGTCCTATGCTGTCGTAGTGGTAGGTGAGCGAGTCCATGTCGTGTGCTATCTGCGCCAGTCCCTTGGCTTGTGCTCTCTGTGAGAAGCCTGAGCCATCGCCCATATTCAGGTCGGCATCGAAGTCGAGCACTATCGTCTTACGCCAGAAGGTCTCGCGGCGGTATGGCACTGAGGCGCTGCCTGCCAGTTCCTGCGACCTCATGTTTTCAAACCATTCACCGCTGTAGAGGTTGAGCAGCAGGTGTTTCTTCTCGGCAGTAGACTGCAGGCGTCCGGAGTCGGCAAGTATGATGGCTGCATCCTCGAAACTGTTGGTCATGCGGTATATCATTATGCCATATAGCATGCCGCTGTCCAGGTCCTTATGCTGCACATAGAGGTTGCAGCCGGGTATGCCGTCGTAGAATATGCCTTCGGGTATCTCCAGTTCCGGACTCTTCTGTTTCATCGCCACAAGCAGTTGTGCCATCTTGTCGTTGGATGCCGGTCCGATGTTATTCTGGAAATAGAAGGAGCCTACCGACACGAAGAACACCACCACGGCCAGTGGTCGGAGTGTACGCATGAGTGATATGCCGGCTGCCTTGGTGGCTGTGAGTTCGAAGGTCTCGCCGAAATTGCCGTATGTGATGAGTGAGGAGAGGAGTATGGCAAGGGGCAGGGCCTGAGGCACCATCATCAGTGCCATGTACCAGAAAAACTGTGCCAGCACGTCTACGCTCAGACCTTTGCCGATGAGGGTGTCGATATAACGCCACACAAACTGCATCATCAGCACGAAGAGTGCGATGAAGAAAGCGCCGAAAAACAGCAGCGCAAACTGCTTGAATATCAGCAGGTGCAACTTTTTTACGCCTAACATTTTTGTTCTTTTTGCCGCCACCACGCCATGGCGACCTGCGTAGTGGTGTGCAAAGTTACGAATAGTTGAGCGCAGAACAAAATAAACTTGTTTATTTTTTATGCCGAGACGGAGTAACTTCGCGAAGCAAAGTTACGATTAAGCGAGAGAAAAACCAAATTTATTTGTGTTTTTCAGAGCGAGAGTAACTTCGCGAAGCAGAGTTACGAATAGTTGAGCGCAGAACATTGCTCTCACCCGGGAAACGGGGGAGCCGGAGGGGGTTAAACTTGTTTATTTTTTATGCCGAGACGAAGTAACTTCGCGAAGCAGAGTTACGATTAAGCGAGAGAAAAACCAAATTGATTGTCACAACGGAATGGAGTTTAGAACCAGATGTTTACAGTCCGCTGTTACGGTGCAGTTCCTCGAAATTCTGGTCCCAGATGCTCATAAGGCTGTCTACATCGTCTTCAGCGGCAAAGTCGGTAATATGGAGCACAAAGTCGCCGGTAATATCATTCTTCGACATTGCCAGTTCCAGATAAGCCTCGGGGTCGGTCTCATCGTCCCACCTCATGCGGATGTACTTATTCTTCTTCATACTCACCACGGTGGCAGTGCGCTGCTCATGGTTCCCCCACTCCTCGCCCCAGGTGAAGGTAAACTGTCCGTCACGCTCCTGCACGTTGTCTGCCAGCCATTTCTGCAGACCTCCATCTGTACTAATGATACGCCAGATGATATTCTCCGACTTACAGTTTACATCACGCTCTATGTAGATTTTTTGCTTTTTCATGGCAATGCCGTATTATGTGTGGGTACAAAAATAGTAAAAATAAAGGGATAAAAGAAAAAAAACTGGTATTTTTTTCTTCTTTTAGAAAGTTTATGCTACCTTTGCACCCGCAAAAGCAGTTATGGCGGGATAGCTCAGCTGGTTAGAGCGCATGATTCATAATCATGAGGTCCCCGGTTCAATCCCGGGTCCCGCTACAGAGAAGGACA
This sequence comes from uncultured Prevotella sp., assembly GCA_946186945.1. Lineage (GTDB taxonomy): Bacteria > Bacteroidota > Bacteroidia > Bacteroidales > Bacteroidaceae > Prevotella. The sequence continues at coordinate 116 of CAMHPC010000148.1, read as the reverse complement.
GAGAGTTACGAGAGTAACTCTCTTTTATTTTTCTCCGTTATGATACAAAATTGCATTTCGTGAACACCAATATAATCTTTCTGCAATAATTGATTCACTCATTTTGTTCGCAAATC
>CAMHPC010000147.1 GCA_946186945.1 uncultured Prevotella sp. | reverse complement strand
ACAAAGTTTTTCATTTTTACTGTCGAGCGTGAGTAACTTCGCGAAGCAAAGTTACGATTAAGCGAGAACAATACATTGCTCTCCCCCGTAAAACGGGGGAGCCGGAGGGGGTTAGAAAAACAAAGTTTTTCATTTTTACTGTCGAGCGTGAGTAACTTCGCGAAGCAAAGTTACAATTAAGCGAGAACGACGCTGGAAGCGTCACCGCTCCATAACCGAGGGTGCGCAGCGAAGCGGAGTACCCCCAGACGGGCTGAACCAATGGTCGACGGCCGAAGGGAAAGTCAAAGCCCAATTAGCCCGGGCATGTATATCCATGGCATATTGTAGGAGCGCACGCATCTTGCGTGCATCGAATAATGTCGTCGGAACATATTTTTATCACAGCATACAGGGGTTTCGCTGCTTGACACAGGGGTTTCGCTGCGCTACACCACTTGCATGTATTCTGACGTCCCTACGGGACTATTCTGGCACATCATATGTATATGGTATAGCATGAGGCCGTCGGCGTCATAATTGCCTTACTTATCGTTCAACTGCTGGAGGAACGAAGTGATGTCAGGGAGAGATTTGACGGCGGGTGCCGACTCGAAATGCGCGTTGAGGTTGACGCCCAGGAACTGGGGATGCGAGAAGGTGCGGAGAACCTCGACATCGTCCGGAGCAATGCCGTCAATAAGGAAGGGCACAGAGCCCTTATAGCCAGCCAACCACTGCAGCGGCGACATGCGGTCGCCCTCGGCAGCGAAGAGCAGGTAGTCTGCCACCCCCTCGTACTGCGATGCGAGTTCAAGGTCGCGTGCGGAATGTAGGTGGAGCGTTTTGATAATCTTCACCTCTGGTTGGATATCGGGTATGAGTGTGGTGCGGAGGTTACGTATCATCGTATCCGACTCATTGCCATTGAGTTGCACCAGGTCGAGACTATAATTGTATACCCGTGTGACGATGGTCTGCGGCATATCGTCGGCAAACACCCCCACCCTTTTCACTCTGTCGGTTTCTGCCAGTCGGTCGATGGAGGTGAGTGATGAGTAGTCGGGTATGATGCCGGCTCGCGATGGTATCTGTGTGACGCAGCGTGGGTCTTCTGCTATGAAGTTGAAACCTATCCAGTTGACTTGCTGTTGCATGACGTCGCGAATATTGTCGGGCTCGCGCAGGCCGCAAACTTTTATGATCATTTTTCTGTGTTTTGCCTATTTGCCTGCGAAGTTACACAGTTTTTTTGATTTTTAGGTCGCTTGCGCTCAAAATTTAATTTTCTTTGGGTCGCTTGCGCTCCCGACGCCAAACCGAATGCCATGTGAGCGTGCTCACAATCCTCAGGAGCGCACGCATCTTGCGTGCATAAAAACGATGTCCCAACTTTTTTATTCGGTCGGCCTGACGGCCTCAAAATTATAAAAAAATTGATTCTGAAACTTATAAAACGGATAGACAACTATGGCACCCCGAAGGGGCAGCGAGCACTAAGCCCAGGGCAACGCCCTGGGTAGCAACGTGTTATAGTAATCGCGCCCCGAAGGGGCAAAAGCAAAATAGGTGGCTTCGCTTTTGCCCTTGCAGGGCGAATATTTGGATAAATCGTATACCCAGGGTGGTGCCCTGGGCTTGGCGCTTGATGGGCTTTCAGCCCGCCTGAACCGCTTTTATCTGGTCGGCCTAAAGGCCTCAAAATTATAAAAAATTTATTCAGAAAATTATAAGAATTGGCACGCTCGGCGGGATATTTCACGCTCGGCGGGATTGCAAATCCCACCGAGCAAAAAAGCGGTTGAGACCTTCTTTAAGCACCGCAAGATGCAGTGCGCTCCTATGGGTTGCTCTAAAGTAACTGTGGGGGCGCTCGACAACGTCATACAATGACGCCTGCGGCGTCATGACTACTGTCCGAGGAATTCGGCGGTGCGGTAGGAGTCGCCTACGTTGTAGATGAGTTTTTTGCCGGTATCGAGCAGTTGGATGACGTATTTGATTTTGTTGTTGCCCTCCTTCATTTTTCCGGAGCCCGTCTGCACACTCTTCTGCGTCACCCATACGGTGTATTTCTCCTTGTCGTCGAGTTGCCACGTACCCCTTATTATCACCTTCTCCTTTTTAGCCGTCTCGGTGTAGTTCATATAGTCGCCGTTGCCAGCGAAGGTTTCCACCCCCTTGGTATAAGCCGTAGGTTTCTTACCCTCGGGAGTGCTCTCTGTATATTTCCAGTTGCCTATGAGATAGTAGTCCCATTTGGTCTCGGCAGCCACACTGTTTTGTGCGTCGCCGGCATTGTCGGCACCCTCCTTCTTGCATGAAGAGAGAGAGAGCGTGCATAGAGCGAGTGCGCATAGAGCGAGATGTAGAGTTTTCATTTCTGTCCTCCTCTCTTGTTTTTATACTGTTTGCTCAGCGCCTGCGCCTGTCGGATGGAAGCCTCCGCCTCGTCCAGGTAACTCTCGTATTCGGTTGCGCCGGCCGCTCGCAGTTCGCGTCGTGCCTTGGCTATCTCGGCCAGAGCCGCCTGCACCTCGGCATCGGTCATCGCCATCTGCTGGTCTGCTTTTTTCAGTTGTGCTTCGGCTTGTTTTTGTTTCTTGTCTTGGTCAGCCTTTTTAGCGGCCTCCTTCTCCTGCGCCAGTTTTTCCTTCAGTTTCTCCTCAGCCAGTTCCTGGGCGTTCAGGTCTTTCTTTGCCTGCTCTACTGCCTGTTCGAGCAGCAGGTCATTGATTTCGTCGGGCAGTCCGTTTTGTTCGAACCACTCCCAGTTTTGTTCTGCCAGCCACCGTTTGTCGTCTTCGGTGAGCGATGAGATATCGCGTCCGAGGAAGTCGCCGTTGGATGTCCTCCACACATAGCAGTCGCGTTTTGCGTCCCATTCCTTTTTCGGTCCCATGGGACCCTTGTTCATGTTTTTCTCTTGTGCGATATAGAATTTGTCAATATCTTTGAAGGGTTTTGCCTCTTCTTTTGTAGCGAGAAAGTCGCCGTTGCTGTTTACCCAGCACTCGCCTTTTCCGGGTATGTTGGTGAGTCTCACGCCGGGTGCCTCGTCGTTGACGAAGATATCGGCATAAACAGAGAGCGTGCCGGCAGAGAGAGCCAGCACGCACATTATAGTCCTAATGAATTTACTCATATTTCAGCAGGAAATTGATGTTGTAATTCTCGTATTTATTGAATTCCCTTGCCGGCACCTCGTCTCTCCATCCTCTGTACCAACTCTGTGAATTGAAGTATCTGCGCAGATTAGCGTCCCTGAATCGGCGTCCGTGGCGTGCGTAGATCGAGTTTTTCATCACACGTACCTGTCCGCGGTCCATGTATCTGATGTCGTCGTATGTGCAGTATCTGGTGGAGAGCCAGTCGTACTGTGAGCCCCAGGCCACGTTGCGGTTGTATGTGCGCTGCCTGTTGCTGTTGCGGTATCTGTTACCCTGCTGGTAGCGTGGTATTGATGGCACTTGTGCTTCTGCCCACATGCTTACTCCGAAGGTGAGGCACAGTATCATTGCCATTCTTGCTGCGATAGATTTGATTAGTTTTTTCATAGTTTTTTCTTGTTTGAATTAAGTTAATAATGTAATAAATGTCCCTATTGGCCACAAAGATAGCAAAAAGGACTGGTACGTGCAAGTTTTTCCGCGATTTTATTGTGGCGGTACTCCATCGCGCTTGCCTCTCTCTCAGTCGTCGATGCCGATGATGAGTCCTGCGTGGTTGAATTTGAGGTTGATGTCGTTGTTCAGTTCCACCTGGAAGCGTCACCGCTCCATAACCGAGGGTGCGCAGCGAAGCGGAGTACCCCCGGACGGGCATGCTATACCAAAAGCACCCTGGAGGGGTGCACCATGGGCTCGGTGCTGGATTTACAAGAGGTGATTATCATAAAGGTTCAGATGAATGATATCCTGTCTGCCAATTGTAGGAAATAATCGTTCGACCAGATGTCCAGTTCGTGTGGGTCGTCAACAAATCCTATCACATCCTCTTTCACAAGGTCAATGTTTGTGCGACTCAGTTGTTCGCGCAAGAGAGTCATGAAAGAATTCCTGTCTACCGATGTAGCATTAAACTCGCGTATACGTTCCTGCAGATGAGCGAAGTGTAGTGGGATATTCCAGCGAACGTACCATTCAAAGTCGTACCAGTCGCGCCCTTTCACCCTATGCTGCCAAGTGCGATAGAGCAGTGCATGCATCTTTCCGGCAAAGAGGTCTGAGAGAGTGAAACAGCGTGTCATAAACGAATAGGGCTGCTGCTGCAATAGCAGTTCGGTATCAAACCCCAACGGAGGGTCTGTGTCCAGTTCTATCTTCACCTTCACGTTCTTCTTCGTCTGAAAACGGATATCGTAAGTTTCAGTACTATCTTTTAGGAAAGCCGACTCCACACGTCCGAAGTTCTTTTTGTCTTTCTTGACAATTATCACCTCATGCCCTGCAATACGAAACTCTTCTATTATGGCAGGAAAGAATTGTTCGATGTGTATATCGTCACGTTTCTCTATGAGCGAGAAGTCCATGTCTTCTGAGTATCTTGGCAGGTTATGAAATAACCTCAGACAGGTTCCTCCATAGAAGGCTGCGTGCTGAAAGAATCCTCCACGATGCAGCCCTGCGAGCGCTATACGCTGCATCACCTCTTGTTCAATATTCGGGGTGGCAGTGCCACGCTGCTGTGAATAGGCTTTCACCATTTGTTCGTATATCGTCATCGTTTCAGGATAGTTAAAAGGTTATTGAGTATTTTTTGTTTCATACCATATTTTGCGCATGTCTCTATAGTCTTAATGTCAAGTCTCTCCAGTTCGTCCATATCGAAGCGCAGGTCCTCTTCCAGGTATCTCCACAGTCCCTTCACCGACTGCGAAGGGAGGTAAGAGTCGTGTAGTATCGTGTCGCACAAAGCTTTCTCTATGCTTGCCATCAGGTAGGTGATACCATCTTCTTCTATATGACTGATACCTATAGAGAAATACTCTGGTCTGACCTGTTCGTATGAGAACCGCCCTAATGCATTCTCGAAGGTACGTGAACGCTTGGTGGTGACGGAGGTCACGCTATACACTCTTTCCGGTATTAATCCATACCAGCGCAGTGCCCATTGTTGTGATACGTATGAAGGACCATAGATGTGGTTGGCGCAGAGACAGGCGTTTACTGGTTTCCCACTAACGTCGCTGCTCACCACATAGAGTCCACGTTTCAAGCGGATGAGTTGTCCGTCTTTCTCCAGTGCTCTGATTTTCTCTTTTGGCGCTGCCAGGTGGTTGAACACGGTCGATAATGTTCCGGTCTGTACTGGTACATTACCAAGTGGTATCAATGGATTCACCTTCATATTTCATTAATTATGTTGTAAACCATAACGCAAAAATACATAATATTGCACAGTTAACCAAGTTTTTTTTTGTTTTCTATGCAGTTTTTTATGTTTTTTTGGAGGCGCTGCATGATACAGGGGTTTCGCTGTGACTATCCCTAAAAATCATTGTCACATTTGAGGGTGATTAACTATATTGGTT
>CAMHPC010000146.1 GCA_946186945.1 uncultured Prevotella sp. | reverse complement strand
TTCCAGTTTCACCAACTGCTGCCTGAGTTTACTGCCATAGAGAATATCATGATACCTGCCTATATAGCAGGCAAGAGCAACAGCGAGGCAAAGAAGCGCGCAGAGGAACTGCTGCAGTTTATGGGACTGAGCGACCGTGCCCTGCACAAGCCCAACGAACTCTCTGGCGGCGAGAAGCAGAGAGTGGCGGTGGCAAGGGCACTGGTCAACCGCCCCGCCGTGATACTGGCAGATGAGCCGTCGGGCTCGCTCGACACGAAGAACAAGGCCGAACTGCACCAGTTGTTTTTCGACCTGCGTAAGGAGATGGGACAGACCTTCGTCATAGTGACACACGACGAACAGTTGGCCACTACCACCGACCGTACCATACACCTGCGCGACGGCATGGTGATAGATGAATAGCAATAGATAGGGCCGGCATCCCGATAAAGGATGTCGGCCCTAAATGTATCGTGACCCAAAGGTTTAGAACTCAGCGTTTTTCGGCGTACGTGGAAAGGGTATCACGTCGCGTATGTTCTGCATGCCTGTGACGAAGAGGATGAGACGCTCGAAACCCAGTCCGAAACCGGCATGGGGACAGGTGCCCCAACGACGGGTGTCGAGATACCACCACAGGTGAGTGGTGTCCATATTGCGGCGATCCACCTCTGCCATCAACTTGTCGTAACTCTCCTCACGCACCGAACCACCGATAATCTCGCCTATCTGGGGGAACAGCACGTCGGTGCCCTGCATGGTGGGACCGGGAGCCACAGCACCCTTATAACCCACAGAACCCTCTCCCTGCTCTGCATTCTGCTTCATGTAGAACGACTTTATCTTGCTGGGATAGTCGGTCATGATGACTGGCTTCTTGAAGTGCTCCTCTACGAGATAGCGCTCGTGTTCGCTGGCAAGGTCGTCGCCCCAGTTGCATGGGAACTCAAACTTCTTACCCTTGCGTATGGCCTCCTGAAGGATGTTGATACCCTCGGTATATGGCAGGCGTACGAAAGTTTCATTCAACACACCCTGCAGACGTGCAAGCAGGGTCTTGTCTATCATCTTGTTGAGGAACTCAAGGTCGTCCTTGCAGTTGTCGAGTGCCCAGCGCACGCAGTATTTGATGAAGTCCTCCTCCAAGTCCATCAACTCCTCCTGATCGAGGAATGCCACCTCGGGCTCTATCATCCAGAACTCTGCCAGGTGTCGGGGGGTATTTGAGTTCTCGGCACGGAACGTGGGACCGAAGGTATAGATGGCACCCAGAGCCGTAGCACCAAGTTCGCCCTCCAACTGTCCACTCACCGTCAACGAGGTCTGCTCACCGAAGAAGTCATCATCGTAGATAATCTTGCCCTGCTCGTCCTTCTTCAGGTCATAGAGGTTCTTGGTGGTCACCTGAAACATGTTGCCTGCACCCTCACAGTCGGAGGCGGTGATGAGTGGGGTATGGAAATAGAAGAAGCCGTGCTCATGGAAGTAGGTATGTATGGCGATGGCCATATTGTGACGTATGCGCATCACCGCACCAAAGGTGTTGGTGCGCAGGCGCATGTGAGCATGCTGGCGCATGAACTCGAAACTCTGTCCCTTCTTCTGCATGGGGAAGTCGTTGCCGCACAGTCCGTAGACATGCAGACCGGTGCACTGAATCTCTGAAGACTGTCCTGCTCCCTGGCTCTCTACGAGTGTGCCCTCGGCACAGATGCAGGCACCGGTAGTGATCTGGCGCAGCATAGCATCATCGAAGGCTGAGGGGTCGACCACTATCTGCACGTTCTTGATGGTAGAACCGTCATTTAGTGCTATGAAGTCGACATTCTTGCCGCTACGGTGGGTACGCACCCAACCTTTGACACACACAGTGCGACCAAACTCCGTGCTTTTGAGCACATCTACTATCTTTGTCCTTTTAGTTTGTGACATTGTAAAAATATCTTTGAGATTATTCAAATGCTCCCATTCTCAGCATTGCCACTTCCTTCTCGGTGAGGAAGCGCCAGTCGCCGCGACGGAGGTTCTTCTTGGTGAGACCAGCAAACTGCACACGGTCAAGTTTCTGCACGCGATAGCCCAGATGTTCGAAGATACGGCGCACGATACGGTTCTTGCCGCTATGTATCTCTATGCCCACCTGACTCTTGTCGGTATCACTGGCGTATTCTATGGCATCTGCACGTATCTCACCATCCTCAAGTGTGATACCATCGAGTATCTGCTGCATGTCGTGAGCCGTCACGTTTTTGTTGAGATAAACATGATATACCTTCTTTTTCAGGAACTTGGGATGAGTGAGTTTGCTGGCCAGGTCGCCATCGTTGGTGAGAAGGAGCACACCTGTGGTATTGCGGTCCAGACGTCCCACGGGATATATACGTTCGGGGCAAACGTCCTTCACCAGGTCCATCACTGTCTTGCGCTGCTGGGGGTCGTCGCTGGTGGTCACCGTGTCCTTGGGTTTATTGAGCAGCACATACACCTTCTTTTCGAGTGTGACGGGCTGGTCGTGGAACATCACATGGTCGGTACGCATCACCTTGGTTCCCAGTTCGGTCACCACCTCGCCATTGACAGTGACCACACCTGCAGTGATAAACTCGTCGGCCTCTCTGCGGCTGCACACGCCTGCATTGGCAAGGAACTTGTTCAGACGTACGGGCTCGTTGGGATCGATATGCTCCTCGCTGTACTCTATACGTTTCTTCAGACTGTACTTGGCATTGGGGTTATAGCCGGGAGCATTCTGGCGATATCCGCCCTGCTGATAGCCACCGCCACGCTGCTGATAGCCACCACCACCACGCTGCTGATAGCCGCCACCACGCTGCTGATAGCCGCCACGCTGCTGGTAACCGCCACCCTGCTGGTAGCCGCCACGCTGCTGATAACCGCCACGCTGCTGATAACCGCCACGCTGCTGATAACCGCCGCGCTGCTGGTAACCGCCACGCTGCTGATAACCCTGCTGCTCGGCACCAGCCTGACCCTCCTGCTCACCGTCGGGCTGCTGATAACGCGGACGGTACTGCTGACGGGGCTGATAGCCATGGTCGGCATCATCCTGCTGATAACGCGGGCGATACTGCTGACGGGGTTGATAACCATTATTGTTATTATAGTGAGGACGATAGCCACGCTGTTCTGAGTTCTGCTGCAAGCCTGCGCCAAAGCCCTCCGGACGGAAGCCTCCCTCGCTGCTGCCTGCGCGCTCAGAACTGTAATAGCGCTGTGTGTGAATACGTGGACGCTGCGGGCGCTGTCCCGGTCTGAATTCTCTCTGATACCCCTGAGTGTTTTCTGCAGATGTGCGATAACCTTCTCGGTTGTCCTCGTTCTGTTCGGGGGTGAAACCTTCTTTCTGCTTGTCGTTTTCGAAATCCATAATGATATTAGTGTGATTGTAGCCTCACGGCTGGGTTGATACTTTTATTTCTTAAATACCTGTATATGTTTGCGGAGTAATTTGCATCAGTTCTGCCTTCACTGCATCGCTGACCTCAAGGCTCTGTATGAACTCGTGTATGAGTTGCGGGGTCATGTGTTTGTTTGTGCGTGTGAGCTGCTTGAGTGCCTCATAGGGGTGTGGATATGCTTCGCGGCGGAGTATGGTCTGTATACCCTCTGCCACTACTGCCCAGGTCTGCTCCAAGTCATACTGTATCTTTTCCTCGTTGAGGATGAGTTTGCCAAGCCCCTTGAGCGTGCTCTCTATGGCTATTATGCCATGTGCCAAGGGCACTCCGATATTGCGCAGTACGGTAGAGTCGGTGAGGTCGCGCTGTAGTCTGCTTACCGGCAATTTCTGTGCCAGGAACTGCAGGGTGGCATTTGCCAGTCCGAGATTGCCCTCGCTGTTCTCGAAGTCAATGGGATTGACCTTGTGCGGCATGGCACTCGACCCTACCTCTCCGGCCTTGATCTTCTGCTTGAAATACTCCATGGAGATATACATCCAGAAGTCGCGGTCCAAATCGAGAATGATGGTATTGATACGTCTCACGGCATCGAGCAGTGCACCGAGGTTGTCGTAATTGCTTATCTGTGTGGTGTACTGTTCACGCTGCATACCGAGTTTCTCACTGGCAAACTGATTGGCAAACTCACGCCAGTCGTACTGTGGATAAGCCACGTGATGTGCATTGAAATTGCCGGTGGCACCACCAAACTTCACTGTGACGGGCACTTGGCGCAGGAGGTTGAGTTGCTGTTCTAACCTATATACAAAGACCATCACCTCCTTGCCCAGACGGGTGGGCGACGCCGGCTGTCCGTGTGTCTTTGCCAGCATAGGCACCTCTGCCCATTCCTCGGCAAATTGTCGCAGCAGGGTGATGAGTTGTTCTACCTTCGGACAATAGACATCTGAAAGAGCCTCTTTCACAGACAGAGGCACAGAGGTGTTGTTTATATCCTGCGAGGTGAGACCGAAGTGTATAAACTCCTTGTACTCATCGAGTTGACCTATAGCATCTATCTGCTCTTTGATGAAATATTCCACGGCTTTCACATCGTGGTTGGTGATGTGTTCTATCTCCTTCACCCTGGCGGCATCGTCCAGCGAGAACTGCTGATAAATGCCACGCAGTTTGGGGAACAAGTCGGCAGGGAATGCTGCCAGTTGCGGCAACGGCAACTCGCATAGCGCGATGAAATACTCTATCTCCACGCGCACACGATATCGTATCAAAGCAAACTCGGAAAAATAGTTGGCCAGTGGTTCTGTCTTACCTCTGTAACGGCCATCAATCGGTGAAATGGCTGTCAACATGTCAATACCCATATAGAAATCAATTTATTTAGGTTGCACACTCGTATCATCCTGATACTCTCTATTCAATCTCTTTTTTCGTTCTCTTTATTGTTTGTCTTTACCCTACCGTCTCTTCTCGAGGGGGGTCTGTGATCACTATGTGGGCGTTGACGGATTCGAACCGCCGACCCTCTGCTTGTAAGGCAGATGCTCTAAACCAACTGAGCTAAACGCCCTTCCACCATTTTGTGGGTGCAAATTTACGGTGATTTTTTATCTTCACCAAATTTTGGTATCTCTTTTTCGCAGTTTTCAAAGGCTGTACATCTGTTCTGCTGTCAACATCTGCACATTGCAGCGTTCCAATACCTGTTCGCAGACATCCAGGTCCGACGGGCGAAGCACTATCTTTGCTGCCTCTCCTTGATTGAAGGAGTAGAGATATTCTATGAATATGCCCTCAGCGGCCAACTTATCAAGCACCTCTGAGAGGGCACCGCTCTCATTGGGACATACCAGTCCGATGACATCGGTGGTTTTGACAGCGAAATGTGCCTCCTTGAGTACGGCGGCGGCTCGCTGTGGATCACTCACTATGCAGCGCAAGATACCAAAATCGGCATTGTCGGTGATGCTCATGGCAGAAAGGTTGATATTGGAACGGCGAAGCACACGTGTCACCTCTGCCAGACGGCCGGATTTGTTTTCTAAGAACACGGATAACTGTTTGGTTTTCATAGTATATCAGATTTTATCTATAGGGCATATCTGTTTTTCCTAAAAAGAAAACCCCGCAGCCCCGAAAGGCTACGGGGAATCACCCCGTGGGCGTTGACGGAT
>CAMHPC010000145.1 GCA_946186945.1 uncultured Prevotella sp. | reverse complement strand
GACTGGAACGGCTATTTCAACATGAAAGGATGGGCATACGAGACCTTCTTCTTCGAGGAGTTCAAGCCCTTCATCGAGAAGCAATACCGTGTGCTGACCGACCGCAGTCACCGTGCCGTGGCAGGTCTGTCGATGGGTGGCGGTGGAGCCACCAGTTATGCCCAACGCTATCCCGACCTCTTCTGTGCCGTCTATGCCATGAGCGCGCTTATGGATATAGTGCCGCTGCCCGGTCACAAGGCAGGTCCCAACAGCATGGTAGGACTGATGAGCAGCAAGGTGGGCGAACTGAGTTGTTCGAAGTTCATACGCAAAGCATCGGCACAGACCATAGAGAAGATGAAAACCATACGCTGGTATGTGGACTGCGGCAACAAGGACTTCCTGCTGAAGAAGAACCAGGAGTTCATGGCAGCCATGGATGCCCGCGGCGTGCCCTACAAGAAACAGATACGCAAGGGCACCCACTCATGGCAGTATTGGCACAGCGGTCTGTACATCATGCTGCCCTTCATCAGTGAGAGCATGGGCGATTAAGGTTGCCACCTGAGGGTCCAGAACGCTACTGCCGAGGCAGCCGCCACATTGAGCGAGTCGACACTATGGTGCATAGGTATGCGCACCACATAGTCGGCTCGCTCAATGGTTTGTTCGGGCAGTCCATCACCCTCGTTGCCCAATATCACCGCAAGACGTTCTTCTCTGGCAAGAGCAGGGTGTGTGACGGGCACAGAACGCAGGGTGAGAGCCATGGCAGCAGTGCGAAACCCACACTCTGCCACCGCCGTCTGCACATCCTCGCACCAGGTCCATGGCAAGAGAAACACCGAGCCCATCGACACACGCACAGCACGGCGGTTGAGTGGATCGCACGACTGCGGCGTGAGCAGCACACCATCCATACCCAGTGCTGCCGCCGAACGGAAGATAGCCCCCACGTTGGTGCTGTCTACCACCCCGTCGATCACTGCCAGACGATGAGCCCCCTCGCACACCCCAGCTACCGTAGGCAGCACAGGGCGCCGCAGGGCACACAGCACACCACGGGTGAGGGTATAGCCAGTGATGGCAGCCAACAACTCTCGCTGACCAGTATACACAGGTATGTCTGTGCAGCGCGAGATGATATCGGAGGCATCGCCCGTGATGTGACGCTCCTCACAGAGCAGCGCCACAGGGGCGAATCCAGCATCGAGCGCCACACGTATCACCTTCGGACTCTCGGCAATAAACACGCCCCCGGCCACCTCTACCTGTCGGCGCAACTGTGCCTCGGTGAGACCGGCAAAGAGTTCCACACCCGGGTGTTGCAGACTGTCTATATGTATTATCGGCATGGTTGGTAAACTTTAATGCTGCAAAAGTACGAAAAATATTGTCGACAAAGGGTGTGTATTTCATGATTTTTGCGTAACTTCGCGCCCGAATTACTCCCCTGTTGTGATGGGGTACCTCACTAAATAACACATAAGAACAATGAAAGTAATGAAATTTGGCGGAACATCCGTGGGTTCCGTAACGAGCATACAGTGCTTGAAACGTATAGTAGAGGCTGAAGCCAAGAAACAGCCCGTAGTAGTGGTGGTAAGTGCACTGGGAGGCATAACCGACAAACTCATCAACACATCGCATCTGGCAGTTGCCGGCGACGAGCGATACAAGGAGGAGTTTACTGAGATGGTGAACAGGCACCACCAGATGATAGACACCATAATCACCGACACCAGAAAAAGAGAAGACCTCTTCCGCCGTGTAGATGCATTATTTGAGCAGTTGAAGAGCATCTTTTTCGGTGTATATCTAGTACACGATCTAAGCGAGAAGACACACGACGCCATAGTGAGTTATGGCGAGCAACTGAGTTCGTGCATAGTGGCAGCCCTGATAAAAGGTGCACACTGGTTTGACTCGCGCCAGATGATAACCACCGAGCGCAAGCAGGGCAAGCACACACTGTGCTCCGCCCTCACCTACGAAAGGGTGCAGGCTACCTTTGCCGACATGCCACGAGTGTCGGTGGTGCCCGGTTTCATCAGTCGCGACCGCGACAGCGGCGAGACCACCAACCTGGGTCGCGGCGGCAGCGACTACACCGCCGCCATCATAGCCGCCGCCCTCGATGCCGAAGTGCTGGAGATATGGACCGATGTGGACGGATTTATGACCGCCGACCCCAAGGTGATACCCTCCGCCTATACCATACAGGAACTCAGTTATGTGGAGGCTATGGAACTGTGCAACTTCGGCGCCAAGGTCATCTATCCCCCCACCATCTACCCCGTATGCGTGAAGCACATACCCATAAAAGTGAAGAACACCTTCCGCCCCACAGCACCAGGCACTATAATAAAGGATGTGATAGCCAACGACCAGAAACCCATCAAGGGCATATCCAGCATCAAGGGCACCACACTCATCACAGTGACCGGACTGTCCATGGTAGGTGTGATAGGTGTGAACAGACGCATATTCACCGCACTGGCAGACGAGGGGATATCGGTATTCATGGTGTCGCAGGCATCATCGGAAAACTCCACCTCCATAGGTGTGCGCGATGAAGACGCCGACAAGGCAGTGGAAGTGCTCAACAGTGAGTTTGCCAAAGAGATACAGACCGGTGCCATGTATAACATGCATGCCGAGAGCGGACTCGCCACCATAGCCATAGTGGGCGAGAACATGAAGCACACACCGGGCATAGCCGGTAAACTCTTCGGTACACTCGGACGCAGCGGCATCAGTGTGATAGCCTGCGCACAGGGAGCCTCAGAGACCAACATCTCGTTTGTGGTGGAAGGGCGCTACCTGCGCAAATCACTCAACGTGCTGCACGACTCGTTCTTCCTCTCTGAATATAAGGTTCTCAACCTCTTCATCTGCGGTGTGGGCACCGTAGGCGGCAAACTCATAGAGCAGATACGTCAGCAGTACGAACCGCTGATGAGAGACAACCGTCTGAAACTCAACGTGGTGGGTATAGCCAGCAGCAAGAACGCCATTTTCTCACGCGAAGGCATAAACCTGAGCAACTACCGTGAAAAACTGAAGGAGAGCGAGATGACACACATCAGTCAACTGCGCGACGAGGTGCTCAACATGAACATATTCAACAGCGTGTTTGTAGACTGCACCGCAAGCAAAGATGTGGCAGCACTCTACCAGACCTTTCTGGAACACAACATCAGCGTGGTGGCAGCCAACAAGATAGCAGCATCATCAGACTACGGCAGTTATACGCGCCTGAAGCGCACAGCCACCACCCGCGGTGTGAAATTCCGCTTCGAGACCAACGTAGGAGCAGGTCTGCCCATCATAGGCACCATCAATGACCTGCGCAATAGCGGCGACCGCATACTCAAGATACAGGCAGTGCTGAGTGGCACACTCAACTTCATCTTCAACGAGATAGCCGCCGATGTGCCACTCTCCGAGACTGTGCGCCGAGCCAAGGAACAGGGCTACTCCGAACCCGACCCACGTATAGACCTGTGCGGCATGGACGTGGTGCGCAAACTGGTGATACTGACACGTGAAGCAGGCTACCGAATAGAACAGGAAGATGTAGAGAAACACCTGTTCATACCCGACGAACTGTTTGAAGGCAACATAGAGCAATTCTGGAAACGACTGCCCACGGTGGATGCCGAATTTGAAAACCGCCGACAGCGGTTAGAGGCAGAGGGTAAACGGTGGCGCTTCGTGGCCACCATGGACCACGGCAAGGCACGCGTGCAACTGGAGGAAGTGGAGAAAGGACACCCCTTCTACAATCTGGAGGGTTCAAACAATATAGTGATGCTCACCACCGAGCGCTACCGCGAATACCCCATGCTCATACAGGGCTACGGAGCCGGTGCCAGCGTGACGGCTGCGGGTGTCTTTGCCAATATCATGTCTATAGCCAATATTTAATGAAATGAAGCATATCATTCTTCTCGCAGATGGAATGGCAGACCATCCCATTGAGCGCCTGGGCGGACTCACACCCATGCAGTATGCAGAGAAACCGTATATGGACCTCCTGGCACGTGAAGGACGCTGCGGCAGGCTGGTGACAGTGCCCGAGGGCTACATGCCTGGCAGCGAGGTGGCAAACACCGCCATATTGGGCTACGACCTGGACACCGTATACGAGGGGCGCGGACCACTGGAGGCTGCATCCATAGGGTATGAGATGCGTGCCGACGACCTGGCACTGCGCTGCAATATCATAACACTCGCCGACGAACGCATAGTGACCCATAACGGCGGCAACCTGCAAACAGCCGACGGGCGCATGCTTATAGAATATCTCAATGCACAACTCGGCAGCGACCGTGTGCGCTTCATCGGCGGCATACAGTACCGCCACCTCCTGGTGATACGCGGCGGCAGCAAACATATAGAATGCGCTCCACCACACGACCACCCGAATGAAGAGTGGCGACCACTGATGGTGCGCCCCGCAGCCGATGCACCAGCAGAACCCGGACGCATGACGGCTGCCGAGACAGCAGACCTGATAAACGACCTGATACTGCGCTCGCAGACACTCCTCGAACAACACCCGTTCAACATGGAGCGTAAAGCCAAAGGGCAGCGCATGGCAAACAGCATATGGCCGTGGAGCGGAGGCTACCGTCCGAAGATGCAGACACTCAGCACACTCTATCCCAATATAAACAGCGGATCGGTGATATCGGCAGTAGACCTGATACGCGGCATAGGGCACTATGCCGGACTGGACATAATAGAGGTGGAGGGAGCCACCGGACTGGCAGACACCAACTACGAAGGGAAGGCTCAGGCAGCCATCGACGCACTGCGCAGACAAGACTTCGTGTTTCTGCACGTAGAGGCTTCGGACGAGGCAGGACACGACGGCGACCTGGACCTGAAACTGCGCACGGTGCAATACTTCGACCAGCGCATAGTACGCCCCATCTACGAAGAGGTGAGACAGTGGAAAGAACCCGTGTGCATGGCACTGCTGCCCGACCACCCCACACCCGTAGAAATACGCACCCACGTAAACGAGCCAGTGCCCTTCGCCATCTGGCACCCCGGCATAGTGGCAGACGAGGTGACAAAGTATGATGAAGTGAGTGCCATAACAGGCAGTTACGGCATGCTCAGACTACACGAATTTATGAACACACTGATGAATATCAACTGAGATGAAATATTACAGCACTAACCATCAGGCCCCTGAGGCCGACCTGCGCAAGGCAGTGGTAAAAGGACTGGCAGAGGACCGCGGTCTGTACATGCCCGAGCGCATAGAGCGCATAGAAGACAGTTTCTATGAGAACATAGACCGGATGACGCTGCCCGAGATAGCACACAGGGTGGCAAGGGCATTCTTCGGAGAAGACGTGGAACCCGAAGCCCTGCGCCAGATAGTATACGACACGCTGAGTTTCGACTGCCCCGTGTACCCGGTATCAGACCGCATCTACACACTGGAACTCTTTCACGGTCCCACCCTCGCCTTCAAGGACGTAGGTGCCCGGTTCATGGCACGCCTGTTGCAGTACTTCATACGCAAGGAGAACAAGGGCGAAGTGAACGTCCTGGTAGCCACCAGTGGCGATACTGGCAG
>CAMHPC010000144.1 GCA_946186945.1 uncultured Prevotella sp. | reverse complement strand
TGGCAGCGCACATACTTCAACTGGCTTGACCGCTGGCTGAAGAAATAACATTAAAAAAAAGACAAACAAAAACACATCATAATGACACAGGCAATAAAGAAATCATTGCGCGACTCCGCCGCCATGCGTTGGACCGCCTTGCTGCTGCTGGCCCTGGCCATGTTCTGCAGTTACATATTCATGGATATCCTTTCACCCATCAAAGATCTGATGCAGATCGAGCGCGGATGGGACTCGCTGGCGTTCGGCACCATGCAGGGCAGCGAGGTGTTTCTCAACGTCTTCGTATTCTTCCTAATCTTCGCCGGCATCATCCTCGACAAGATGGGTGTGCGCTTCACCGCCGTGCTCTCTGGAGCCGTGATGCTAGTGGGTGCAATAATAAAATGGTATGCCGTGAGCGACAGTTTCATCGGCAGTGGACTGGAGACATGGTTCACCAACAACCTCAACTACATACCCTTGTTTGATGAGTTGGGGGTGTCACCCTTCTACGAGGGTATGCCTGCCTCGGCTAAGTTGGCTGCCTGTGGTTTCATGATCTTCGGCTGCGGCTGCGAGATGGCGGGCATCACCGTGAGTCGTGGTATAGTGAAATGGTTTAAGGGTCGCGAGATGGCTCTCGCCATGGGTTCTGAGATGGCTCTTGCCCGTCTGGGTGTAGCCACCTGCATGATCTTCTCACCCTTCTTCGCCAAGTTGGGTGGCAACGTCAGCGTAAGCCGTTCGGTGGCGTTCGGCGTGGTACTGCTGTGCATCGCACTTATCATGTTCGTGGTTTACTTCTTCATGGACCGCAAACTCGACAAACAGACAGGTGAGGCAGAGGAGAAGGACGACCCCTTCAAAATCAGCGACCTGGGACAGATACTCAAGTCGAGTGGTTTCTGGCTCGTAGCCCTTCTCTGCGTGCTCTATTACAGTGCCATATTCCCCTTCCAGAAATATGCCGTCAACATGCTGCAGTGCAACCTCACCCTCACACCGCCTGAAGAGGGCTCGTTCTGGGCCAGCCAGTCGGTCACCATCGTGCAGTTCATCATCATGCTCATAGTGGCTGCCACTGCCTTTGCCAGCAACTTCCAGAAGAAGGCAGGACTGAAGCGGGGTCTTCTCTGTCTGTCGGTAGTGGCACTGATAGTATATTGCTACATGGGATACATGCGCCAGTCGGCAGAGTCTATATTCGCCGTCTTCCCACTGCTCGCCATGGGTATCACACCCATACTGGGCAACTACGTAGACCACAAGGGCAAGGCAGCCACCATGCTCGTGCTGGGTTCGCTGCTGCTCATCGGCTGTCACCTCACATTCGCCTTCATACTGCCGATGTTCAAGGGCAGCACCGTGGGCGGTATCATCGTGGCATATATCACTATACTGGTGCTCGGTTCTTCCTTCTCGCTGGTGCCCGCCTCTCTGTGGCCCAGCGTGCCTAAGTTGGTGGATTCCAAAATCATCGGTTCTGCCTATGCCCTGATATTCTGGATACAGAACATCGGTCTGTGGCTCTTCCCCCTACTCATCGGTTCGGTACTGGAGAAGACCAATGAGGGAGTGACCGACCCCACCGCCTTCGACTACACATGGCCACTGGTGATGCTCGCCTGTCTGGGTGTGGCAGCCCTGATACTGGGACTTGTACTCAAGGTGGTGGACCGCAAGAAAGGTATAGGACTGGAAGAACCCAACATCAAGGAATAAGTACGGTATATGCAAGCCATCATCCTGGCTGCCGGCATGGGCAGACGACTTGGCGAATACACCAAGAACAACACGAAATGTATGGTGCCCGTCAACGGCACCCCATTGATAGACCGCGTGCTGCGACAACTCTCTGAGTTGTCGCTCACTCGTGTAGTGATAGTGGTAGGCTATGAGGGTGAGTCGCTCATCCGTTACCTTGGCAAAGAGCAGCATGGCATGAAGATAGAGTATGTGCACAACCCTGTGTATGACAAGACCAACAATATCTACTCTCTGGCTCTGGCAAAGGACAAGTTGTGCGAAGACGACACCCTGCTCATAGAAAGCGACCTGATAGTGGAAGACGGCACATTCCGCCTGCTCACCGACAATCCTCAGCCCAACCTGGCACTCATAGCCAAGTATGAGCCGTGGATGGACGGCACTATGGTGCGCATCGATGCCGACAACAACATCGTCAACTTCGTGACCAAAGAGGCTTTCCGCTACAGCGACACCGCCTCGTATTACAAGACTATCAACATATACAAGTTCTCGCGCGAGTTCTCACGGACCAAGTACGTGCCCTTCCTCGATGCCTATACCAAGGCGGTGGGCAACAATGAGTATTACGAGAACGTGCTGCGTATCATCTCGTTCCTCAACAGTCATGACCTGAAGGCTCTGCCCATCACCCACGAGCGGTGGTATGAGATAGACGACAAGCAGGACCTGGACATAGCCGAGGCGATCTTCGCCGACGACAAGGACGTGCTGCGCAAATACTACGGTCGCTTCGGCGGTTTCTGGCGCTTCCCGCAGATGCTCGACTTCTGCTATCTGGTAAACCCGTTCTTCAACGAGAGCCGGATAATAGACGAGATGGAGGCACAGTTTCGCACCCTAATAGCCGAATATCCCTCGGGCATGAAGGTCAACTCGCTCATAGCCAGCAAGTGCTGGGGCGTGAAGGAGGAATATATCATTCCCGGCAACGGTGCAGCAGAACTAATCAAGGCACTGATGGAACTGCTGCCTGGCACCTTGGGCATCACCCGTCCCACCTTTGAGGAATATCCCAACCGCCGCGACAAGGACACCCTCGTCACCTTCGTGCCACATGACAAGGACTATCGCTATACGGCAGCCGACCTGATGGAATATTTCGGCAATCATCATGCCGACAACATACTGCTCATAAACCCCGACAACCCCTCGGGCAACTTCATCCCGCTGGACGATGTGGTATCACTGGCCTCATGGTGCCAGCAGAGGGGCATACGGCTGATAGTAGACGAGAGTTTTGTAGACTTCAGCACCGACTTCCGCCACAACACCCTGCTCCACAACCACATACTCGAAGCCTATCCAGGACTGGTGGTGATGAAGAGCATATCCAAGAGTTATGGTGTGCCTGGCATACGCCTGGGCATCCTGTGCTCTGCCGACACCACCCTCATAGCGAACATGAAGAAGGAGGTGAGTATATGGAACATCAACTCCTTCGCCGAATACTTCATGCAGATATTCACCAAGTACGAAAAGGACTACTACCGTGCCTGCGAGCATTTTATAGCCGAGCGCAACGACTTCGAGCGACAGTTGCGCACGGTGAGTTTTCTGCGTGTCATGCCCTCCCAGGCCAACTATTTCCTTTGCGAAATACTGCCACCGAGGACAGCCCGCGAGTTGGTCATCACCACTCTCAAGCGCTACAATATCCTGTTGCGCGACTGCTCCGACAAGCAAGGTTTCGACGGCAAGCAATACATGCGCATAGCCGTGCGCAACCACGAGGACAATGCCCGTCTGATAGCAGCATTACGTGAACAGGAGGAATAAGTCAATGAAGAAGCATATCACTATCTGCGGCGGTGGCAATCTGGGACATGTCTGTGCCGGTGTGCTGGGCAGTATTCACCACGTGTCTCTGCTCACCACTCATCCTGAGAGATGGACGAACGGAGTGATGGTCACTGCGCCCGGGGGTAAGGTGTATCACGGAGTGTTGGAAAGAGTTTCATCTCATGCCGAAGAGGTGATACCTCAAGCCGATATTGTGCTCCTCTGTCTGCCGGGCTTTGCCATACACGATGTATTGCAGCAGATAATGCCCCACCTGAGAGCCGACACATGGGTGGGCACAGTGGTATCGAGTACCGGTTTCTTCTTTGAGGCCCTTGAATTGCTGCCAGAGAGTCAGGTGCTTTTCGGTTTTCAGCGTGTGCCTTTCATCTCCCGCCTCACAGAATATGGCAGCAGTGCCCAACTGAAGGGTTACAAATCGTCGCTCAGTGTGGCAGTGGAGCACTGCGATGACAAGGAAGAGGTGCGCTCCACCCTCGAGCAACTGTTCTCCACCCCCACCCTACTGCTTCACAGTTACTACGAGGTGAGTCTGTCAAACAGCAACCCACTTCTACATACAGCCCGCCTGTACACGATGTGGCATAAGTGGTCGGCTGGCACTATATACCCCTGCAACCCATATTTCTATGCCGACTGGACCACGGAGGCTTCCTCACTGCTCATCACCATGGATGAGGAGTTTCAGCGCATCCTCCGAGCCATCGGATTGCCCACCGAGAGCATACCACCCGTACTGACCTACTACGAGAGTCATGACGCGGAGAGTCTGACAAAAAAGATTCGGTCTATAGCCGCCTTTCAGGGCATACTCTCGCCTATGAAAAAGATTGGTGAAGAGGGGTATGTACCCGACTTCACCAGCCGTTATTTCACGGAAGATTTTCCATACGGTATGCGCTTCATCGTAGAGACCGCCGCGCGATTCCACATTGGCATACCCACCATAGAGCGTGTGTATGCCTGGGGCTCACAGGCTACGAAATATGTTTTTTCAGATTAAGTAGTATTTGATATTATACGAACGAAAAACATCGTAAGTCCAAAATAAAAATCCTACTTTGTCTGAAAGCAAAAAATCCTCAAAATATTTGGACTTCACTTTTTCCTGCATCATATACCGTTTTTCTTAATCACTGTAATTCCGTGCCCCACTCCGGAATCATACATCCATTAGCCACTTCCAAACTGACACCACGGGTATTCCTTCCTCCAATCCCTCCTCATCATACGTTATCAGCAGGCACTTCCAATCATCGTGCGCCTTGGCATATTTAGCCAATGGCGTAACCTCTCTGTTGTAAGTGGTCACATTCTTGATACTGTAGGAGACCTGTATGGCAAGCTTTTCGTCAGGCACTATAAAGTCTATCTCTTTGTCAGCATTCAGATAATACACATTCTCCTTGCCGTATCGTCTGAATAGTTCCACCGCCACCATGTTCTCCAGTAGCGACGTCTCAGAATTCATCAGAAATAGGTTCAACAAACCATTGTCGATAAAGTAGTACTTCTTCTGTGTCTCCTTCTCCGTCAACTTTCCCACCTCGTTTTCCATGGGTAGTATCAGCCAACTATCAACGGCATAACCAGCATAGTCAATCGTGGTAGGCACGCTGATGGACGACCCCGTTGCCACGATTACATTCTTCAGTCTGTTATATGACAACGGCTGCTTCACGCTCTCTGCCATCTTCTTGATCAGGATATTCAGCACCCTATCGTTCTTAATATTGTTTCGGGCACAGATGTCCCCAAGGTAAATCTTCTGGTACAGGCTCGAAAGCATAGCCCGTTTGTTCTTAAATGACAGGATCTCTGGCATACCGCCATAGTAGAAGTATTCGTTCAGATGTCGCTTCACTTCACTCCGCTGTATCGTATCATACTCCCAATGCTCCTTCAGTTCTACCTGCTGCGCAGCCAGATATTCCTTAAACGAATACGGGTACGCATCATATATAAAGAACCGTCCGCCTAACGTAGTTGCCACCTCCTTGCTCAGCATCTTTGCATTGCTGCCCGTCACGTAAACACGGTATTTAGC
>CAMHPC010000143.1 GCA_946186945.1 uncultured Prevotella sp. | reverse complement strand
GACCCATTTGCGGAGCGACGAGCATGTGAACGTAGCCCTGTCGTCGGGTGCTGTTCAGTTGCTGGCAGTGTATACCGGAGAGGAAACGGCAGTGTGGCTCCGTCATTTGCAGGATTTGCCCCCCACGTGGCATCATGCCAGCGACCGTGGTGTCATCACCTCGCACATGAGTTATGACCTGCGTTCGCTGCCGGTGATATACCTGCTCACAGCAGAAGGAAAGATAGATAAGAAAGAAGCCGTGCTGAGTGAAGTGGATGCCTGGTGCGACGGTCACAAGTCAAGATAATAGGTTTCAAAAGACACATCCTTTCGGGTATTAAATTATTACCAATACCACTTTTTTAGTTCTTTATCATTGTTTTTTCGGCTTTTTTTGATGTATTGCATCATAAATCTATACCTTTGCAGTCTGATTTACAAACCAATGATGAGAAAGCGATGACACACTTTATAATAGCCGACAATCAAGAGTTGACACGCCAGGGCATTGAGTCCATAGTACAGAAGGATGATGAGGCCACAGTGTACAGAGCGACAGACCGTGCCGGACTGGTGCAGTTGCTAAAGGAGCATGAGAGTGCAATAGTCATACTTGACTACACCTTGTTCGACTTCACCGACGTGGAGCAGTTGCTGATAGTGAGCGAGCGCTACGAGTTGTCCCGTTGGGTGCTCATCAGCGATGAACTCTCCCCTGCCTTTCTTCAGAGAGTCATCTACACGTCGCATCTGTTCAGCATCGTCTACAAGGACAGTCCGCTGAGTGAGGTTCGCGATGCCATACATGCAGCCATGCGTCATCAGCGTTTTGTCAGTCAGCGAGCATTAGAGGAGATTTTCTCTTCACGTCAGGACGAAGAGCCCTCGAGTCCGCTGACCAGCACAGAGTGTGAGATAGTGAAAGCCATAGCCAAGGGCAAGTCAACCAAGGAGATAGCCGCAGAGCGTTCATCGAGTGTCCATACCATCACCACTCACCGCAAGAACATCTTTCGCAAGTTAGGTGTCAACACAGCCTACGAAGTAGTGAAGTATGCACTACGCGCAGGCTGGGTTGACGAGAATGAATTTTATATATAAACGCACTATTGAGTACTGTTTTTCCCTCTCCTATCGTTTCAGAGCCTGCTTGATATCCTCCAGCAAGTCTTCACCTGCTTCCAGTCCGATGCTCAGTCGTACGGTGGTATCGAGCACCGACATCTGCCGGCACTGCTCAGGCGTGAAATATCCGAAGATGGTAGATGCGGGGTGAATGGCGAGCGACTTACGGTCGAAGAGGTTAGTGGCTCTGCGTATCACCTGTAGTTTGTCGATAAACGCCCATGCCGCCTCCTTTGACCCGAGGTCGATGGTGAAGACAGCCCCGGCGAGCGCTCCAAACTGTTTGACAGACAGTTCATGGAAGGGATTATCCTCCAATCCTATGTAGTTGACGCGTATGATTTCCGGCAGTTGTCTGCACTGTTGTGCGAGCCAGAGCGTAGTCTGCGCATGTCTTTGGTATCTTATGTCGAGCGTGTCGAGTCCGAGCGTCTCCATATACGCCGCCTGCGGTGTCATCAGTCCGCCGAGGTTGGTAATGAGTTCCGTTTTCACTCTGGCGGTGAAAGCCAGTTTTTTTCCCACCCTTTTTATACGGGCCTGAAGCGCAGTCGATGGTGAGTGGCTCCAGTCGAAGCGTCCGTAGTCGATGAGCAGTCCACCCAGTCCGGTGCCACCTCCCGAGATATACTTCGTGCTTGACACCACCTCAATATCCACTCCGAAGTCCACGGCACGGAAGGTAGAGAAGGGCACTATAGTAGTATCGGCAATCAGCGGTACGCCAGCGTCATGAGCGATCTCTGCCAACTGTCTTATATCCGCCACGAAGAGTTGGGGGTTGGTGATGATTTCGAAGAAGAGTGCGCATGTCTTGTCATCTATGAGTGCCTTCACCTCCTCGGGGTTGGTGAAGTCGGCAAACCGTGCCTCCACCCCGAATGTTCCCAGCGTATCGCGTATGAGCGAGACGCTATTGCCGAAGAGATGCTTCGACGCCACGAGGTTTAGTCCGGCGGCACTGACAGCCGTCAGGGCGTAGTGTATGGCAGTCATGCCCGTATTGAGAGCCGTGACACTTGTGGCTCCAGTGAGTTGCCTCACGCGTTCCTCCAGGAAGGTAGTTGTGGGGTTGGCGATACGGGCATAGGAAGGGGCCATGGAGCGCCCGCAGAAGGCGTCACCCATGGCCTTGGCAGACTCAAACTCAAACGCCGCCGTATAATAGACAGGCATAGACAATGCCCCGTATGCGTCAGGCTTCTGGTACTTAGTAGTCAGTATTTTCGTTTCGTAATACACCTTGTCAATCTGAGGTTTGATAGTTTATTATTATACGTCTTATCCTCTGCCCACGATTTTACGTACAGCGATGACGAGTTTGTCTACGTCCTCGCGCGTATTGTACAGAGCGAAGGTAGGACGTACGCTCATTTCATATCCCAGAGCCCTGAGAGCGGGCTGTGCGCAGTGGTGGCCGGCACGTACGGCGATACCCTCCTTGTCGAGCAGAGTGCCCACCTCGGGCACCGGAATGCCGTCGAGGACGAACGACACCACCGACACCCTCTGTTTGGGATTGCCGATGAGAGTGAGTCGCGGTATCTGGGAGAGTTGCTCGCGGGCATACTCCGTCAGTTTGTGCTCATGTGCCTCAATGTTGCGTATACCGAGGTGAGCCACATAGTCGAGTGCAGCACCGAGTCCGATGGCATCAGCCACATTTGGTGTGCCTGCCTCAAACCTTGCCGGTGGTTGGTTGTACTCCGTGCGCTCTATGGTCACATCCTTAATCATATTGCCACCGCCCTGCCAGGGTTGCATCTTGTCGAGCAGTTCCTTTCGTCCGTACACCACGCCGATACCGTTGGGCCCGTAGATTTTGTGTCCGCTGAAGACGAAGAAGTCGGCTCCGAGTTGCTGCACGTCGACTGGAGTGTGTGCTATAGACTGCGCCCCATCGATGAGCACGGGTATATTGTGCTGGTGTGCTATATCGATGATACGCTTCACATCGTTGATAGTGCCGAAGGTATTGTTCACATGTCCCACAGACACGAAGCGGGTGCGTGGAGTAATCAGCCGTTCGAGTTCCGACAGCACCAGGTCACCGTTTTTGTCGGTAGGTATGGCACGCAGCGAACACCCTTTCTCCTGGCATACACGCTGCCATGGCACGATATTGGCATGGTGGTCGAGTTCGGAGACTATCACCTCATCGCCCGGAGTGAGAAACTGTCGTCCGTAGGTCTGTGCCACAAGGTTTATGCCCTCTGTAGTGCCTCGCACGAAGATGATTTCTTCGCTCGAAGCGGCATTGATGAAATGCTGCACCTTCTCGCGAGCCTCCTCATAGGCATCGGTGGCACGCGCAGCCAGTGTGTGTGCACCGCGATGGATATTGGAATTATAGTTTTTGTAATAATCCGAGATTTTATCTATCACCTGCAGGGGTTTCTGTGTCGTTGCTCCGTTGTCGAGCCACACCAGGTCGTGTCCGTTCACCTTCTGGTTCAGCACGGGGAAGTCGCGTTTGATCTGTTCAGAGTTGAGGGTGTCAACCTCCTCGTAGTGCAGTGCAGAGAGTTCAGCCTCGCCCAGGGGTCGCAGTCCATTGGTAGTGGCTGTGCCTGGTCCTCCCACACGCGAGAGGTAGGCAGACGGGTTTTCCACCGATGGCGATTGGCTGAAGCCGTAGCCGGCAAAAGACTGGAACAGGCTGTTGAGCGAGGAGAGGTTGAGCGCCTCGTCGGGCATCACCTCCCTGCGCACCTGCTGTATCTCCTCGGGGCAGTACTTCTGCGCCACCTGGCGCAGAAGTTCAAACCCAGGGTCCTCCAGTCCGTAGCCGTCGATCAGTTTGCTATCTATAGCGGTAATCATAATTTATCAATTACTCATTAACCTTATTTTTCGACTTTATTCCTGTGCTGGTAGTCGTGATAGTATCCCACCTCCACATTTTCGAGCACTGCTATGGCATCATCGGTGAGTGCAGCCAGTGAGAAGTATTTAGTGAGCAGGTATGACGCCACACCAAACTTGTCGAGTCCCATGAGTCGTGCGCTGAGGCTGGGGGCGATTTCTCCCGGTATGCCACTCTGATGCAGACCCACCACGCCCTGGTTTTGTTCGCCCGTTCTCACGAGAATGATTTTGGTGGTGCCCACACCTCTGCCTGTGAGGTACTGTCCCTCCACTTCCACCTTGTCGGAAGGAATAAGGGGCACCCCTCTCCAGAGAATGACCTTAGTTCCGAAGAGGTCGGTAGTGACGGGTGGCACCCCTCTCCATGTGCACTCGCGTTCGAAGGCAGCGATGGCGCGTGGGTGAGCGATGAAGAAAGCCGGCTCTTTCCACACGAGCGAGAGCAGTTCGTCGAGGTCGTCGGGAGTGGGCGAGCCATATCTTGTAGTGATGCGGTAGGCTGGATTGGCAGCAGCCAGGAGTCCGAATTTCTTATTGTTGATGAGTTCCCATTCCTGTCGTTCCTTGATACTCTCGATGCTGAGTCGGAGTTGTTCCTCGAGTTGGTTGTAGGGGTTGTTGTACAGGTCGCTCACGCGAGTGTGCACACGCACCACCGTCTGCAGCGTATTGAGTGAATACTCAGTGGGGTTCTCCTCGTAGTCGATATACGTCTCGGGGATGATATTATCCTCCTCGTGTCCGCTCACCAGGTCGATGTGTTTCTCACCGTTGTCATTTACCGAAGCCTTCAGTCTGAGTTGTTTGTCTACAGCCTTAGTGAAGGTCTCGCGGAAGTCGGGCACCTCCTTGATAAACTTGATGAGTTCTTCGAGTTTCAGTCCGAGGAAGACTGTGGGTGTGATAGCCCTCACCGACACCGTCGACTCCTGCTCGTCCAGCAGGTCAGCCTCTCCGAAGTACTCACCGTCGCCCAGCAGTGCTATTCTCAGGTCCTCGCCGTGCGACCCTTTGCTGATGACCTCAGCCTGTCCGTTTGCCACGATGAAGAAGCGTTGTTTGTCCTTGCCCTCCTCCACGAACAGTTGGTCCACGTCCACCTCTTTTGCCTCGAACGAACTGACCAGTCGGTTGAGTATCTCGTCGTCGAACTCAGAGAAGAGCGGGATGGCCTTGAGGTTTTTGGCAGTGAACGAAGGTACGCCGTTGACATACTGTATGGGCAGTCGGTCGTTTTTGCGCAGTTCCACCTTAGTGCGGTTCACGCGGAAGGTACCTCCGCTGACCTGTACCCAGGGCAGGAGTTTCAACAGGAGTCTGGGAGTGATACTGCCCATCTGCGGGGCTGTTTTTGTGGTTGTAGCCAATCGTCTGGCGGTAGCAGTGGTCACACTGCGCTGAAGATTTGAATCTGCCATAGTCTGAATTATTATTTGTTGTTATACTTTTTTATTGTCATTATTTCTTTATTGTCACCTTATGTATGGTACCCTCCACGTGCTCTACCGACAGCACGTTGTATCCCTGTTCCACGGCATTTCTCGGCACATTGTCGAGGGGTTCGCCCTCAGAGAGCAGCACCTCGAGCGTATCGCCCGGTTGCAGTCTGGAGAGTTCGATTTTTGTTTTGACGAAGGTCATAGGACAATGCTCCTTCGTGATGTCTAATACTTTTGTTGCCATAA
>CAMHPC010000142.1 GCA_946186945.1 uncultured Prevotella sp. | reverse complement strand
CACATGAGGCGCTGGAGCAAATCAAGCAGAAGAACTACGCCTTGCCATACCACACCGAGGGCAACAAAATAGTGATGGCTGGTGTACATTTCAACAGCGACACACGCACTATAGATGACTGGGCGATAGAACAACAGACGGCATAACATTCACGTATCAATAAACGTGTGCAAATATTTTATACCGAAAAGAGTTAATATTCTGATATCTGTCGCTTGTTTACAATTTTTTTAGTATTTTTGCAGACGATAAACAATAAATAACAAGAAATGGACGATTATCACCCGGCTAACGCGAACAGTTAACGGGCGAGGCGGCTGCCAGGCGGTCTACCTCGCCAAAAGACTCTTTATCAAACCAGAGGTAGACTGCAATGAAAACGTATTGGAATATCAACAATGGACTGACCAAACTCTCAGAGTGGCAGCCCAACTGCTGGATACAAGTCACGTGCCCCACAGAGGAAGACCAGCATGCACTGGAGAGACAATTCTCCATACCCGATTACTTTATGTCCGATATCAGTGATACCGACGAGCGTGCACGTTATGAGTACGACGACGGTTGGATGCTCATAATCCTGCGTATACCATATGTGAAGGAGATACGCTCGCGCACACCTTACACCACTGTGCCACTGGGTATCATACACAAGCGAGATGTCACCATCACGGTATGCTATTACGAGACGAACATGATGATCGACTTCGTGAGTTTCCAGCAAAAAAGGGGGGTGGGATTTATAGACTACGTTGACCTCACATTCCGACTCTTCCTATCCTCTGCTGTGTGGTATCTGAAACGCCTGAAACAGATAAGCGCTCTCATAGACAGGGCTAAGCGCAACCTCGACCATGAGATAAACAACGAGTCACTCATCGGACTCTCACGTCTGCAAGATTCGCTCACTTACTTCATCACTTCCATACGTGGCAATGAGAACCTGCTCACTAAACTGAAGTTCAAACTGCCTATCGATGAACTGGACGCTGACTTGTTGGAGGATGTCAATATCGAGATGAGTCAGGCGCGTGAGACTACGAATATCTACTCTGATATTCTCGAATCTACGATGGACACGTATTCCAGCATCATCAACAACAATATGAATACGGTGATGCGTACACTCACCTCCGTATCCATTCTCATGATGTTTCCCACACTCATAGCATCGCTATTTGGTATGAACCTGGTGAACGGTATGGAGAGTAGCAGTTATGGCTTCGTTATTGCCCTCGTTATCTCTGTAGGTATCTCGGCGCTTGCCTGGTGGCTACTGCGCTCCAAACGGTTGATATAGCAGAAGACAAATTCGTAGTGAGAAAGCAAAATAAAAACTCAGGAGTACATGGCACTCCTGAGTTTATTTGTAAGGCACATGGGGGAACTTACTTCGCGGGTATCGCTTCTAATGTGCTCACCAGAAACTGCCAGAACTTGGGTACCGTGGCTATGAGAGCACGCTCGTTGGCTGTGTGGGGCGAACGGAGGGTGGGACCAAACGAGCAGATGTCAAGGTTGGGATACTTGCTCAGGATAATCGAACACTCCAGTCCGGCATGAACCACCTGTATCACTGGCTCCTTGCCAAACAAGTTCTGGTATACTCCCGACATTATCTTCACTATCTCACTGTCGGTGTTGGGGTTCCAACCACCATATCCGCCGCTCATGGTCACCTTCATGCCTGCCATGGCGAAACAACTCTCCAGAGTCTCGGCTATGTAGTCTTTCATGCTCTCAGATGCACTGCGCGCCAAGATCTTCACGGCTGCCTTGCCATCGGCTATGTTTACTATGGCAAGGTTTGACGATGTCTCCACTATGCCTGGTATGGAGGGTATGTAGCGTATCACACCGTCGTGGCAGGCATAGATGGCATTGAGCAGGTTGTCCTGTATCTCTGCAGGTACCAGATGTGCGGGTAGTGACACTTCCTCTGCCAACATCTGTATGCCATCTTCTATACCTTTGTAGTCATCCACGAATTGTGACTCCCAGTCGCATACCAACTCCTTCAGGGCTTCCATGTTGTCTTTGGGCAGGGTTACTACTGCCTCGCACTCGAAGGGGATGGCGTTGCGCATGTTGCCGCCCTGCCAAGAGGACAGACGGGCATCACACTCGCTGATGGCACTGCGCAGAAAACGAGCCATGAGTTTGTTGGCATTGGCACGGCCTATGCCTATCTCCAGACCGGAATGGCCGCCTTTCAGCCCTTTTATCGTCACCTTCAGTGCTGCGTCGGTGGCTGGAGTCTCCACCTCTTTGTAACCCATCTCGGCGGTCACGTCCACACCACCGGCACTGCCGATGATCATCTCTCCCTCATCTTCGGTGTCGAGGTTGAGCAGTATCTCGCCAGTCAGTTCTCCGGCAGGCAGGTCGTTGGCACCAAACATGCCGGTCTCTTCATCGGCGGTGCACAGTGCTTCTATTGGACCGTGTTTCAGGTCCTTTGACTCCATCACTGCCATAATGGCGGCTATGCCAAGACCGTCGTCGGCTCCCAGGGTGGTGCCCTTGGCTTTCACCCACTCACCGTCTATCCATGTCTGTATGGGGTCGGTCTCGAAATTGTGGGTGCTGTCTTTCGATTTCTGGGGCACCATGTCCATGTGGGCCTGTAGTATCACTGTCTTCCTGTCTTCCATGCCAGGGGTGGCGGGCTTCTTCATCACTATGTTGCCTGCAGGGTCCTGAAAGGCCTCCACTCCGCAGCGGGATGCAAAGCCGAGCAGGAATTTCTGTACTTTCTCACGGTGACCCGACGGACGGGGCACTTGTGTGAGGTCGTCGAAGTTGCGCCAGATGCACTCTGGGGCGAGGTTTCTGATTTCACTCATGATAGTTAGTGTTTTTACATGAGACCACATGATGTTAACGGGCCTCTGAGGTTAATATTGGTTGTTTGCGTCGGCGTATGAAAATGGCAGCCCAGATACCTAACAGTGCCACCAACAGGGTTTGCACGGTATGGACGATGAGCACGAAGTAGAGGGCGGCATCGCTCTGCACTCCGTAGAGGATAAGCATGGTCTTCACGGCAAAATGCCACGGACCGGCTCCGTTGGGGGTGGGCACTATCACTGCTATAGAACCGACTACAAACGAGACGAAGGCGCAACTCACACCTAAGTGCGAGGTGGCTTCGAAACAGTAGAAGGTGAGCATGAAGTGCAAAAAATAACTGAACCAGATGGCAAAGGTGTAAAACAGGTACAGGGCACGACCCTTCACCTGACGAAGGGAGGACACTCCCTGCCAGATGTTCTGCATCACACCTTTCACCTTCTTGAATATAGACAAACGACGTACGAGGAGCACGGCAAGCACTATCACGGCTATGGCGCAGACGGCGGTGACTAAATAGCCGGTGGAGGTGAAGGTGGTGAGCAATGTGTCGAGACGCGTGCCGGTGCGAGCGAAGAAACTGGAGAAGACGGGCAACTGCAACAACACTGCCATAACGGTCATCATGAGCATCATCAGGCTGTCTACCGCACGCTCGGTCAATACTGTGCCAAGGGCTTTGGAAAAGGATACTCCATCGGTGCGCTTCAATACTCCACAACGCACAAACTCTCCCACACGCGGTACTACCAGCGAGGTGGCGTAGGAGAGAAAGATGGCGTACACGGCATTGTCGGTACGACATTTCTCACCGATGGGAGAAAGGGTCTGCTTCCAGCGAAGGGCACGAAACACCTGGGCGAACACCCCAAAGGGCAATGACAGTATCATCCACGTCCAATCCATCTCGTCGGTCACTACATGACGCACCTGTTCGAAGTCGAAACCCCGATACATCCAGTACAGTATGGCTCCACCCAAAATCAGGGGAAGACCTACCTTGATGGCGTATGACAATGCCTTTCTCATTTCCGAAGCAAAGGTAACTCAACTTTGCGAGATTAAAGAAAAAAGCATGCAAATTTTGATTAAATAAACGGAATACCGCGCTGCTACTCCTTGTTATGCATCTGCGAAAATCATCTTTTCACCAGTCTCTACCACGAGTTTGGTGTATTCACAGTGAAAATCGGTCTTCAGCCTCTCCAGGTATCTCCTCGACTCCCATTTGCACATGGGCAGGTCGTGCAGCAGGTAGTTGCCGCAGGTCTGTGGGGTGGTGGCTGGCACTTCTTCCCGGGTGAGTATCCACTCCAGGCACTCTACGGTAAGGCTTCGCATGTCTTCAACAGTGTAATGTCCGGTCATGATGATATACATGCCAGTCAGACAGCCCATCGGACCCACATATACCACATCCTCTTTTACTGCCGAGTTCCTGAACCATGTGGCCATAAGGTGTTCCAGACTGTGTATTGACCCAGGCGACATGGCGGGCTCCTTGTTGGGTTCAGTGATGCGCAAATCGTAAGTGGTGAAACCTTTGTCCTCGCGCGAGATGTAAATACCTGGTTTTAAGTGTGTGTGGTCTATCGTGAAACTTTGTATTGCTTCCATAGCTTTTCCGTTTGTTTGGTGTTTAAAAGTGGATGATTTCCGGCTTTAGTCGCTGCTGTGACTTTTCGCGCTGCTAAGATAGGCTTTTTCCCGGAAATGAGCAAGCCTTTTTACTTAATACCTCATTTCTTCCACATCTTTCATACACTCCTCATAGATGGCTCGGCGCTGCACGTCGCTCATCTCTGAGAGGGGCATGAATGTGGTGTAGAAACTCACGCGGATGGGGTCTTCTCCATCCAGTGTCTCTTCACCAGAGAGTTTGAAGCAGAAACCGTCGTGCACCAGAAATCCCTCACCGGCATACTCACCATACTCTTGTATGTGCTGATTGATGCGTGAGTCGATGGCTATCGGACGCATGCGGAAATTGCGCGACAGGTATGCCACTGCCACTTCGTTGGCTGTCCATTCGTCCATTCCTAAAAAGCGCTCTTTGTAGCGCTGCAGGAAATGGCTGGTCAGTATGTGTATCTCTGGTATTCCGGCATCACTCCATTTTATGATATAACGCTTGTTCTCGTCGAATATCACAAACAGATAGCCTGACATAACCTCGGTAAAGGGGTTCTCCAGATAGAAGTAAATGATGTACTGGTTGTTGCTCGATGGTATCTTGTAATCGTAGATGGAGAAGGCGGGAAAGGTTCTGCGCTTCCTCAGTTCGTTGGTGGCTTTCTGCATCAGGGCATCGCGCTTCCAGTCCAGTTTGGACTTCTCGTTCAGGAGATGGGCATACACCTCGTGCAGGTTCATGTTTGATACTATCATAAATATTGCTACTTGTTATCCTAAAAATCTTCTTGTTATTATTTCATATCGATGGTCTGGGCCTTGCGGTATCCCATACCCGTGACATGGCAGATGAGCCGTCCCTCCTGATTGGTCACACGTACCTCCACGGCAGGTATCTTGTGGTGGGCTGCCACCATCACTGCTTCGGCGCGAAGCAGGTCTCCTTCACGGGCACTCGATACGTACATTATGCTGTTGCTGATGCCAAAGGTCAACTGACCACCATAGTTCATCAGTGCGGCTATGGCCAGGTCAGCAAGGGTGAACAAGGCTCCGCCCTGACACACCTTTCCGCCGTTCAGGTGCTCGGCGGTCACCGTCATCTCTGCCACGGCTCTCGTTTCGTCTACTTCTGTTATTCGGCAACCGGCATTGGCTGCAAACCGGTCGGTCTGGTTTAGTATCTCTTTTATGTCCATTACAATTCAAATCTA
>CAMHPC010000141.1 GCA_946186945.1 uncultured Prevotella sp. | reverse complement strand
ACTTTTCCAGGTTTTTTTTCGAAAAATAACGTTATTTTTCAGAATAGTTGACAAAAACTAAAATTTTCAGTGATTTTAACCATTTTTTCTTTCTTATTATATCACCATATACTACCTTTGCCCCTGACAAACCGAAATTTTCTATGTTATAATAATAAATAAGGTGTAAACAATGAATCCAGAAGAACTTTCAAGAATGATCAACGAGAAGGAACGCCCGATGTCGCACGAGAGAGCTGTGTCTGAGGCATTCCCTACCCTGTTTAGGAAAGTATACGTGTGGATGACAATGGCACTGGCCATCACCGGTCTCACAGCGTATGTAGTGGTCAACAGTGAGTCATTACTATTCTCGCTCTATAGCACACCCGCCATAATGTGGGTGATGATTATAGCAGAGTTGGCTTTGGTATTTTTCATCAGCAGCAGGATACATAAGATGTCGATTACGACAGCCACCATGCTGTTTGTACTCTATGCCGTCATCAACGGTCTCACCTTGGCACCCATATTGCTGATATACACCGGTGCATCCGTGGCAAAGGTGTTTTTCATCACCGCCGGCACCTTCGCTGCCATGGCATTCTACGGATATACCACAAAGAGTGACCTCTCCAAGATGGGCAAGATAGCAATAATGGCTCTCATCGGCTTAATAATAGCCACTGTGGTCAACATCTTCATGCACAGCAGCACACTCGACACCATAATATGCTATGGTGGAGTGCTCATATTCGTAGGACTCACCGCATGGGACACACAGAAGATAAAGAACATGCTGGCAGAATGTGAGGAGCCCAACGAACAGGCACAAAAGATAGCACTGCTCGGTTCACTCTCGCTCTATCTCGACTTCATCAACCTGTTCATATATCTTCTGCGCATACTGGGTACAAGCAGAGACTAACAAAGTTGCACCACAGCAACACACAAAAACCAACTGTCGACTTTCAAATGCAAAAAGAGGGACGATAGTTGGTGTTTTTGTATCGTATTTTTTCTTGATTTAAATCAAAAATGCAGCATTTATACAAAATTATGCAAATAAATTAGCAAGTACGCATAAAAATGCGTAAATTTGCAATTCCTAAGTATAAAAATACGCGCATGAAAGTTAAGAACAGCAGAATGGAGGCCCTCAAGATGCTCATCTCCAGCAAGGAATTGGGCAGTCAGGAAGAGGTGCTGATAGAGTTGGAAAAAGCCGGTTTCAAACTGACTCAAGCCACTCTAAGCAGAGACCTCAAGCAACTGAAAGTGGCCAAGGCAGCCAGCATGAACGGCAAGTATGTGTACGTGCTGCCCAATGAAACGATGTACAAACGTGTGTCGCAACCCATGCCAATAAACGAGATGCTAAGACATTCGGGCTATATATCAATAAACTTCTCGGGCAACATGGGTGTAATCAAGACCCGCCCCGGATATGCCAGTAGCATAGCATACAATATAGACAGCAGCGACATACCACAAATACTGGGTACCATTGCAGGCGATGACACCATATTCATAGTGATACGCGAAGGAGTAGACACGAACGATGTGCTGGAAGTGCTGAGCACCATCATCCCCGACATAAACTAAGAGACATGCAGAGAAAAGATATAGAAGTTCTGGTGGCTGATGAGAGTCACGAAAAATATGTAGACACCATACTCGACACCATAGCACGGGCAGCAGCAGTACGCGGTACCGGTATAGCCAAGCGCACACACGAGTATCTGGCTACCAAAATGAAAGAGGCAAAAGCCGTCATAGCACTCTCGGGCGATGAGTTTGCCGGATTCAGTTATATAGAGACATGGGAGAACAAGCGCTATGTCACCACCTCCGGACTGATAGTACACCCCGACTTCCGCGGACTGGGACTGGCAAAGCGAATAAAAGACCTTACCTTTACACTGGCACGCACACGCTGGCCACATGCCAAGATATTCAGTCTGACGAGCGGAGCAGCAGTAATGACCATGAATACCCAACTGGGTTATCAGCCGGTGACCTTTGACGACCTGACCGACGACGAGGCCTTTTGGCGCGGATGCGAAGGATGCTGCAATGTGGATGTGCTGCACCGCACAGGGCGCAAATACTGCATCTGCACAGCCATGCTCTATGACCCCGAAGAGCACCTGCCCGCCAAACTTCCACAAGAAGTGCTGGAGAGAATAAAACAATTTAACGACTGACATATACAACTATGGAGAAGAAAAAAGTAGTAGTAGCCTTTTCCGGAGGTCTCGACACATCGTACACAGTGATGAAATTAGCCAACGACGGCTATGAAGTATACGCCGCTTGTGCCAATACAGGCGGTTTCAGTGACGAACAACTGAAAAAGAACGAAGAGAATGCGTACAAACTGGGCGCCAAGGCATACGTGACACTCGATGTGACACAGGAATATTATGACAAATCGCTCAGATACATGATCTACGGCAATGTGCTGCGCAATAACTGCTACCCCATCTCTGTGAGTAGCGAGCGCATATTCCAAGCCATTGCCATAGCACGATATGCCAAAGAGATAGGTGCCGATGCCATAGCACACGGTTCTACCGGCGCCGGCAACGACCAGATACGTTTCGACATGACTTTCCTCGTGATGGCACCAGGCGTAGAGATTATCACTCTCACACGCGACCATGCCCTCTCACGCCAGGAGGAAGTGGACTACCTCAATGCACACGGGTTCACAGCCGACTTTGCCAAACTGAAATACTCTTACAACGTGGGTATATGGGGCACCAGCATCTGCGGAGGCGAGATACTCGACTCTGCACAGTCACTGCCCGAGGAAGCATACCTGAAACATGTGACAGCCGAAGCACCCGAGCGCGAACTGCGCATCACCTTCGCCAAGGGCGAGATAACTGCTGTGGACGGAGTGGAGTATGACGACAAAGTGGCTGCCATACAGCAGATAGAAAAGA
Source organism: uncultured Prevotella sp. (assembly GCA_946186945.1). Classification (GTDB taxonomy): domain Bacteria; phylum Bacteroidota; class Bacteroidia; order Bacteroidales; family Bacteroidaceae; genus Prevotella. Next base: position 2,813 of record CAMHPC010000141.1, on the reverse strand, counting down.
TAGGAGCATCATATGCCATCGGACGCGACTGCAACGTGGGCGATACCATCATCGGCATAAAGGGACGTGTGGGATTTGAAGCCGCAGCGCCCAAACTCATCATCGAGGCACACCGACTGCTGGAGAAATACACCCTGAGCAAGTGGCAACAGTACTGGAAAGACCAAGTGGCCAACTGGTATGGCATGTTCCTGCACGAGAGTCAGTATCTGGAGCCTGTGATGCCAGACATCGAGGCCATGCTGCACTCCTCTCAGCGCCATGTGAACGGCACAGTGATACTTCGTCTGCGCCCCATGGCATTCGAACTGGTAGGAGTAGACTCTGCCGACGACCTGCTAAAATCCAAACTGGGTGAGTATGGCGAGATGCAACGCGGATGGACTGCCGATGATGCCAAAGGATTCATAAAACTGCTTAGCACCCCGCTGAGAGTGTACTATGGTATTCACCCAGATGAGCAACGCTGATATGATACGCATAGGAATACTCGGAGGAGCAGGATATACCGGTGGTGAACTGCTCAGGCTGCTCATCCACCACCCCGAGGCAGACATACGCTTCACACACAGCGAAAGTCAGGCCGGACGCGAAGTGTGGCAGGTGCATGAAGGACTCATCGGAGACACCTCACTGCGCTTTGCCGAGGAATGGCATGCCGACGACATAGATGTGCTGTTCTTCTGCTTCGGACACGGCAAGAGCAAGGAATTTCTCGCACAGCACAGCATACCCGAGAGAGTGCGCATAATAGACTTGGCACAAGACTTTCGCATAGCAGCACCCGAGCACGACTATGTGTACGGACTGCCCGAACTCAACCGTCAGTCCATAGCCCAAGCCAGCCATATAGCCAACCCAGGATGTTTTGCCACATGTATCCAACTGGGGCTGCTGCCTCTGGCTCGCCACGGACTGCTGCAACAAGAGGTGGTGGTCAATGCTCTCACCGGCAGCACCGGAGCAGGACAGAAACCCTCTGCCACCACACACTTCTCATGGCGGGCAGACAACGTGAGTGTGTACAAAGCCTTCACCCACCAGCACCTGGCAGAGATACGCCAGAGTCTCACACAGGCACAGGGATGCGCACCGGCAGAAATCACATTCATACCCCTCAGGGGCAGTTTCGCACGTGGCATCTTTGCTACAGAAGTGATACACACTCCACTGCCACTAAACCAGATAGAAGACTTCTATCATGAGGCATACGATGACGAGCCGTTCACACACTATAGCAGCCAACCCATCGACCTGAAACAAGTGGTCAACACCAACAAGGCACTGATACACTGTGAGAAAGATGGCGACAGACTGCTCGTCACTGCCTGTATAGACAACCTGCTGAAAGGTGCCGTAGGACAGGCCGTGGAGAATATGAACATCATGTTTGGACTGGACGAGACTACTGGTCTGCGCCTGAAACCCTCAGCATTCTAAAACACACAACAAAGTATGAAACTATTTGACGTATACCCACTCTTCAATACAGAGATAGTACGTGGCCGCGGCTGTCGTGTATGGGACAGCAACGGACAGGAGTACCTGGATATGTACGGCGGACATGCTGTTATCAGCATTGGTCACTGCCACCCACACTACATAGAGACTGTGCAGCGCCAACTGAGCGAACTGGGCTTCTACAGCAATAGCGTGGTAAACAGCATACAGCAACGAGTGGCTGACCTGCTGGGACGCATGAGCGGATATGATGAATATCAGTTGTTTTTCGTAAACAGCGGTGCCGAGGCCAACGAGAACGCCATGAAACTGGCGTCCTTTCACAATGGCAGAACCAGGATACTGGCAGCCGACAAAGCCTTCCACGGTCGCACGTCACTGGCAGTAGAGGCCACCGACAATGCCAAGATCATAGCACCCATCAATGCCAACGGACATGTGACCTACGTGCCACTCAATGATGCCGATGCATGGGTGAGAGAGATAGAACAAGGCGATGTGTGTGCCGTAATACTGGAGTGCATACAGGGCGTGGGCGGCATACGCATGCTGCAAGCCGATGTGGCACAAGCCATAGAAAAGGCTTGCCGCAGACACGGCACACTGCTCATAGCCGACGAGATACAGTGCGGATACGGCCGCAGTGGCAAGTTCTTTGCTCACCAATGGCTCGACATACGACCCGACATCATATCCGTGGCAAAGGGCATAGGCAACGGTTTTCCTATGAGTGCCATACTCATAGCACCACACATAGTACCACAATACGGCATGCTGGGCACTACCTTCGGCGGCAACCACCTGGCATGCAGTGCAGCACTGGCTGTGCTGGAGGTGATGGAGAGTGAGCACCTGGTAGACAATGCCCTACATATAGGTCAATACCTGACGGAACAGTTGCAAGCACTACAGGAGAAATATCCAGAGCAGATAACCGACGTGCGCGGACGGGGACTGATGATAGGTGTGGAACTGACACAGCCTCAGAAGGATGTGCGCACCCGCCTGGTGTACCAACAGCACTGCTTCACAGGATGCAGCGGCACACACACACTGCGACTGCTGCCACCACTGTGCCTGACACAAACCGATGCCGACAGTTTCATAGAGCGACTGACACTTAGTATAAACGACAAATAACCCACAGAATAGTTTTCACAATGAAGATAGCAATGATTGGTGCCGGTGCCATGGGTGGCACCACAGTAGAGGGCATGCTCAAGAGTAAAGCCTTCGCCCCCACAGATATCACCGTGGCCGACCCCTCCAAGGAAGTGACAGAGCGATTTGCCGCCATGGGAGTGAACACTACTTGCGACAACTCTGCCGCTGCCACCACTGCCGACATAGTA
>CAMHPC010000140.1 GCA_946186945.1 uncultured Prevotella sp. | reverse complement strand
GTCAGGCTATGGACGCCATGGCACGTCAGCCCGAGGTGATGAACAAACTCTTCACCAACATGATTGTGGCAGCTGCACTTATCGAGGGTGTGGCACTCTTCGCTGCAGTTATCGCATTCCTCTGCATCTAAACATTAACTGTCACAGAGTATGGATTTATTGATTCCAAGTACAGGCCTGCTCTTCTGGATGACCATCACCTTCCTGGTGGTGCTCTTCATCCTGTGGAAATGGGGCTTCCCCGTCATCACCGGTATGGTAAACGAGAGAAAGGCGTTTATCGATGACAGCCTGAAGAAGGCACACGAAGCCAATGAGAAACTGGCCAACATACAAAAAGAAGGTGAATCCATCCTGCAAGAGGCGCGTGAAAAACAAGCCCAGATCCTCAGGGAGGCTGCGGAGACACGCGATGCGATAGTGGAAAAAGCACAACAGAAAGCCAAGGCCGAGGGAGCAAGACTGCTCGACGAGGCACGCTCGGAGATAGAAAGCGAAAAGCAGAACGCCATACGCGATATCAGGGCTCAGGTGGCACAACTGTCGGTGCAGATCGCAGAGAAAATCCTTAGACAGAACTTAGATTCTGACAAAAAGCAGATGGATATGATAAACCGCCTGCTCGATGAGGTTTCTGTAGATAAAAAGGCTAAATAATACATTGTGACTATATGGATATTGGTGTAGTTTCGGTAAGGTATGCCAGGGCGCTGCTCAAGAGTGCCCAGGCAGAGAAAAGTGAGGATAAGGTGTACGGCGAGATGCAGACTCTCGTCAAACACTATATCCAAGTGCCTGAACTGAGGATGACTATCGACAATCCTATGCTCGAGAAAAACACCAAGGAGAAATTGCTCTCGACAGCGTGTGGCAACAAGATCACACCGCTCACAGACAGATTCATCAAACTGGTGCTGCAAGAGAACAGAGAAACCATGGTGCAGTTTATGGCTGCAGCATACGTCACACTGTACAGGAAACAGAAAAACATCACTCGCGGAAAACTCGTCACCGCTGCTGCCGTGGATGCCAAGACCGAGGCAAAGATGCGACAGATGGTGGAGAGTAGAACTAACGGAAGTGTGGAGTTTCAGACTGAGGTGAACCCCGATATCATCGGTGGGTTCATACTGGAGTATGATACATACAGGATGGATGCCAGCGTGCAAAGCAAACTCAGGTCTATCCTCACACTGCTCGGCAAGTAATGTCATTGCTATCTCATCATAGCATGAAGATGCTCTATACATTTTGAACAATAAAGTATACCATAACTGATAATGGCTGAAAAAATTAAACCAAGCGAAGTGTCTGAAGTGCTGCTCAGACAACTCCAGGGACTGTCTACCAACGAGAAGTTTGACGAGGTGGGCACGGTGCTCGAGGTGAGCGACGGTGTGGCGCGCCTGTACGGTCTGCGCAATGCCGAGGCCAACGAACTGCTGGAGTTTGAAAACGGTACCATGGCTATCGTGATGAACCTCGAGGAGGACAATGTGGGATGTGTGCTGCTGGGCACCACCGCAGGCATCAAGGAAGGCATGGTGGCAAAACGCACTAAGCGCATCGCATCAATACGCGTCAACGACAATATGCTCGGGCGCGTGATCAATCCGCTCGGACAGGCCATCGACGGCAAGGGTGACATCGACCTCACCGGCGCCTTCGAGATGCCGCTCGACCGTAAGGCTCCGGGTGTGATATACAGACAACCAGTGAAAGAACCACTGCAGACAGGACTGAAGGCTGTCGACTCTATGATTCCTATCGGAAGGGGACAGCGCGAACTCATCATCGGCGACCGTCAGACGGGAAAGACTGCCATCGCCGTGGATACTATCATCAACCAGAAAAGTTTCTACGAGGCTGGCAAACCGGTGTACTGCATCTATGTGGCTATCGGACAGAAGGCTTCCACAGTGGCTGCGCTGGTGCAGAACCTGAAGGAGCACGGTGCCATGCCGTATACCATCGTGGTGTCTGCCACCGCTGCCGACCCCGCTGCCATGCAGTATTATGCTCCCTTCGCAGGTGCCGCCATAGGCGAGTACTTCCGCGACAGGGGCCACTCGGCTCTCGTGGTGTATGACGACCTCTCCAAGCAGGCTGTGGCGTACCGCGAGGTGTCGCTCATACTGCGCCGACCCTCAGGACGTGAGGCTTATCCCGGCGATGTGTTCTACCTGCACAGCCGTCTGCTGGAGCGTGCCGCACGTATCAACGACCAGCAGGAGGTGGCTGAGCAGATGAACGACCTGCCCGAGTGCATGAAGGGGCATGTGCGTGGCGGAGGCTCGCTCACCGCACTGCCTATCATCGAGACTCAGGCAGGCGACGTGTCGGCATACATCCCCACCAATGTCATCTCTATCACCGACGGACAGATATATCTCGAGACCGATCTCTTCAATCAGGGCTTCCGACCCGCCATCAATGTGGGTATCTCGGTGAGTCGTGTGGGTGGCTCGGCGCAGGTGAAGAGTATGAAGAAGGTGGCAGGTACGCTCAAGATAGACATGGCACAGTATCGCGAACTTGAGGCCTTCTCGAAGTTCTCGAGCGATATGGATGCCGTGACTGCCATGACTCTGGACCGCGGACGCAAGAACAACCAGTTGCTCATACAGCCGCAGTACAGTCCTATGGCTGTGGGCGAGCAAATAGCAATCCTCTACTGTGGCACCCGCGGACTGATGAGCGATGTGCCGGTGGACAAGGTGAGGGAATGTCAGGACGCCTTCCTTGACAAACTGCGCTCCACCAACCAGGAGGTCATCGACTTGCTGGGCAGTGGAAAGATAGACGACCAGGCCACTGGCGTCATTGAGCATGTCATGGCCGATATCGCCGGCCAGTATAAAGCATAATAGCCTATGCCGTCACTAAAAGAGATAAAAAACCGCATAGCATCGGTCAACAACACGAGGAAAATCACCTCCGCCATGAAGATGGTGGCTTCGTCGAAACTTCACCATGCTCAGGTGATGATAGAAAATATGTTGCCCTATGAGACTATGCTGGAACATATCCTGAAACGCTTCCTGGCTGCCGAGGCTGAAGCCCATACCATCTTTGACCAGCCAAGACCGGTGAAGAGGGTGGCGCTGATAGTGTTCGCATCAAACAGTAGCCTGTGTGGTGGATTCAATGCCAATGTCATCAAGATGATGACACAAAGCATAGAACAGTACCGCAGCCTGGGTATGGAGAATATCATTATCTATCCCATAGGAAGAAAGGTGGCTGAGAAGGTGACGAAACTCGGACTGAAGGCGGCAGGCGACTTTACTGCACTGGCAGACAAACCCAACGTGGCACAGTGTATAGACATAGCCATGGAGGTGGGCGAGAAATTCGCAAACGGTGAACTGGACAGAGTGGAACTCATCTACCACCACTTCAAAAGCGCTGGTTCGCAGATACTCACCAAGAAGCAGTTCCTGCCTATCGATATAGACGAGGAACTGGCAAGAGATCACGAACGCGACCTCACCACCACCATCGTGACCAAAGAGGCACAGGATTATCTGAAACACAGGCAGAGAGATGAGCAGCAGCATGAGCAGGAAGAGGTGAAACCCCTCAACGATAATTTTATCGTGGAACCTGACATGGAGACCGTGCTCACGGCTCTCATACCCAAGTTTGCACACCTCATGCTCTATACCGCACTGCTCGACAGCAACGCATCGGAGCACGCTGCACGTATGGTGGCAATGCAGACGGCTACTGACAATGCTGATGAACTGCTCAGGGAACTCAACCTGCAATACAACAAGAGCCGACAGCAGGCTATCACCAGTGAACTGCTCGATATCGTGGGAGGCACGGTCAATAACTGACCGCCTGCGATTTCCGATAACTCATTGCGAGTCCGCACCACAGGGTGCGGGCTCGTGTGTTTCATGGCTATAAGTGTGAGAAAAAAGTGAAACATGTTTGGCTTTTTTCACGCTTATAACTAACTTTGCAGCAAAATACAATACTTATCACACCATGCAACAGAAAATCATCATTCTCGACTTCGGTTCGCAGACCACGCAACTCATCGGACGGCGTGTGCGTGAGTTGGACACGTTCTGCGAAATACTGCCTTACAATAAGTTTCCCAAGGACGACCCGTCGGTTATCGGCGTCATCCTCAGTGGCTCTCCCTTCTCAGTGCACGACCCCGAGGCATTCCAGGTGGAACTGGCAGACTTCGCAGGCAGGCTGCCAGTGCTGGGCATCTGCTACGGCGCACAGTACATAGCCCACAGCGGAGGAGGCAAGGTGGAAAAAGCCGACAGCAGAGAGTATGGCAGGGCACACCTGGACACGGTGAATAGCGACAATGCCCTCTTCCGCGGCTTTGATCAGCATTCGCAGGTGTGGATGAGTCATGGCGACACCATCACCGCTCTGCCCGAAGGATATGAGGTGCTGGCATCTACTGCAGATGTGAAATACGCCGGCTACTGGACACCATCCTATCAAGGCGGGAAACCCGTGTGGGCGGTGCAGTTTCACCCCGAGGTGTTCCATACCGTGCAGGGCACGCAACTCTTGCGCAACTTCGTGGTGGACATCTGCGGGGCGCGTCAGGACTGGAGCGCTGCCTCGTTCGTGGAGAGCACGGTGGCAGAACTCAAACAGCAGATAGGTACCGACCGTGTGATACTCGGACTCTCGGGTGGAGTAGACTCCTCTGTGGCTGCCGTACTGCTCAATCGTGCCATAGGCAGTCAACTCACCTGCATCTTCGTAGACCATGGCATGCTGCGCAAGGATGAGTTCGCCCAGGTGATGAACGACTATAAGGTGCTGGGACTGAATGTGATAGGTGTGGACGCCAGCGAGCGTTTCTTCGCCGATCTGGCAGGCGTGACCGACCCCGAGCAGAAGCGCAAGATCATAGGCCGCGACTTCATCGAGGTGTTCAATGCCGAGGCCAAGAAGATAACCGATGCCAAGTGGTTGGCACAGGGTACCATCTACCCCGACCGTATAGAGAGTCTGAACATCACTGGCAAGGTGATAAAGAGTCACCACAACGTGGGAGGTCTGCCCAAGGATATGCATCTGCAACTGTGTGAGCCTCTGAAATGGTTGTTCAAGGACGAGGTGCGCCGAGTGGGACGACAGATGGGCATGCCTGAACATCTCATCACCCGTCACCCCTTCCCCGGTCCAGGACTGGCAGTACGCATACTGGGCGACATAACCCCTGAGAAGGTGCGCATACTGCAGGAAGCCGACGATATCTATATTCGCGGACTGCGCGAGTACAAGGTGCGACTCAGCGGCGACGAGGCACGACGAGTGCTGGCAGCCGGCGTGCCCGCCTCTATGACCGATGGCGAGATAGAGGTGTCACTCTACGACCAGATATGGCAGGCTGGTGCCATACTGCTCAGTACAGTGCGCAGCGTGGGCGTGATGGGCGATGAACGTACATACGAGCATCCCGTGGCACTGAGAGCCGTCACCAGCACCGATGCTATGACAGCCGACTGGGCGCACCTGCCCTACGACTTCATGGCGAAGGTCTCTAATGAGATAATAAACAAGGTAAGGGGTGTGAACCGAGTGTGCTACGACATCTCCTCAAAACCACCTTCGACGATAGAGTGGGAATAAATGAGCGATGAGGTTTTAAGCCAGATTGAGCATACCAGACACCGTTTTTGTAAAGACATTATAGTATCAGAGCGACAGTCATGGCAGCAAAGAGGAAATACCCGGTAGGAATACAGAGTTTCGAGAGCATCCGCAAGGACGGATACATCTATGTAGACAAGACGGCGCTTATCTACAAGATGATAACCGAGGGAATGCCCTATTTCCTCAGTCGCCCCCGCCGCTTCGGAAAGTCGCTGCTCATCAGCACCCTTGCTG
>CAMHPC010000139.1 GCA_946186945.1 uncultured Prevotella sp. | reverse complement strand
CGAGTGAGCATACATAATTTTGCAGCGTCGATGATGACCCGAAACATTTCAAACACACAACAATAATGAAAACAATGTACATGAGACTGATTGCACTGATGACAGGGACAACAATGGCAACGGTATGTTTTGCTCAGTTGAACGACAGTATATCTGCCGATACTGCACAGTGGTTCAACCAGACCCAACAACTGGGTGGCGTGGTGGTGAAAGGACGTCTGCCCAAGACACGCGTGAAGGGCGATGCCATGCGCACTACTGTGGCAGGAACAATACTGGAGAAGGCAGGCACGGTAAGCGACGCCCTGAAACGAATACCGATGCTCGAAGCAGAACGCGACGGCGGTGTGAAAGTACTGGGCCGTGGCGATGCCGAGGTATATCTCAACGGACGACGGGTACAGGATATGAACGAACTCTCACGACTGCGCTCAGACCAGATACAACACGTAGACGTAGTGCAGAACCCCGGAGCACGCTATGCCGCCTCGGTAAAAGCCGTGGTACGCATCACGCTGAAAAAGGCACAGGGTGAGGGTTTCAGTTTTCAGGACAACGCCATGGGACTGTACCAGTACAGTCATACACTGACCAACAACTTAGACCTGAACTACCGCATCAAGGGTCTGGATATCACTGCCTCTATATGGGCTGGGCGCTACGGACATTCCAAATCGCTACAGAAGAACGACCTGACCTACTACGTGGGACCCGACTACTATCAGGGACTCTCCGAACAGGAAACGGCAATGGTGTGGAAAGGGTGGTCGCCACAGTTGCAGGTAAACTATATGGTAAACGAGAAACACAGTTTCGGTGCCTTTTATAAATTCGACCGCCACCCCAGCGGCGACATGAATGGCATGTACATCACCGACAACTATGAGAACGGCGAGTACAGAGAACGCTCGGAGAGCGATATATGGAGCAGCGACAACTTTCGCAAACATATCTTTAACGCATACTACAACGGCAGGGTGGGCAACCTGAGCATCGATTTCAACATGGACGGGCTGTTCGACAAGACAAACACACCGGGCAAGACCACTGAGGTGACTACCGATGCCGAGGACATCACCACCACACGCAGCATAGAGAGCAATACGGCAAGCAGCAACAACTTCTTTGCCACAAAACTCATACTCAGCCATCCTCTGTGGAAGGGAAGCCTGTCGGTAGGCGGAGAGTACTCATACAACCACCGTACCGATGCCTACTCATTCAACGCAAGCGAGGCTGTACCCGTGAAAACCACCGACACGGAGATAAACGAGAAGTCAGCCTCTGCCTTCATAGAGTACGGCCGGCAGTTTGGCAGACTGTTTGCACAGGTGGGACTACGCTATGAGCACCTGAGCAACGACTACTTCAACTTCGGCAAGCGCGAGGATGAGATGTGCCGCAACTACGGCGACTGGTTTCCCACACTCACCCTCTCGGCACCCATAGGCAGAGCACAACTGTCACTATCGTATCGCCGCGACATACAACGCCCCAACTATGGCAACCTCACCAGCAGCACCATATACATCAACCGTTATACCTATCAGAGCGGCAACCCCTACCTGAAACCCACTTACACACACAGCATAGTGCTGAATGCCGCATACAAATGGATGAACCTCACTGTGAACTACGCACAGATAAAGGATGTGGTGACCATGGCCACCGAACCTTACCCTGGTTCTGCCGACCCGCAGGTGAGCCTGGTGCGTGCCGTCAACAGCGATGAGGACTACAACCAACTCACCATCGCTGCCGTCGCTCGCCCTGTGATAGGCATCTGGCACCCCACATGGACCGTATCGTGCAACCTACAAAACTACAAGACCCTGTGTGCCGAAGGGCATGTAAAAACCCTCAACCACCCCTGGCTGAGCACATCGTGGAACAACGACTTCGAACTGCCGCACAACTTCCGACTGAATGTCTCGGTGCGGTGGACTTCGAGAGGCGACTACAACAACTTCCGCATCACACGCTGTTCCTTCCTCCCTACGGTGGGTCTGCAGCGCGATTTCAACCTCGGACGCATGGGTACGCTCACAGCCGACTTCCGCTGCTATGACCTGTTCAACACCAGCAAAAATGCAGGTATCATATATGGTCTGCGCGAGATAACCACGGAGAACCCTGCACGTCGCACATTCTCGCTCGACCTCACATGGAAGTTCAACGAAGCACGCAGCAAATACCGTGGCTCTGGCGCTGGAGAGAAGCAGAAAGCCAGGATGTGAACCCCATACCGAAACAAAATACACCCCCTATGGCAAAGGAGCATAGGGGGTGCTATCCTGAGAAGGAGAGTAGGCTCAGACGTTCTTCCTCGCCCTGCAGCGCACGATAATGGCTCTTGCTATGAGGAATAGGATACTGGTGCCGGAGGCAAAGAGTAAGAGCAGAGCCAGACCCGTAAGGGGAAAACCAAGTGTCATGCTCTCGTACATATTCCATGCTGTATAGGCAGCCAGGATGAGAATTAGTACTATACCCACAATGAGTTTGTGAGAAGGTGCCAAAGCAGTGCCCACCCACATATATCCCAACCCTGTCAGTACACCCGTGGTGATGAAGAGAGGCATGGGGTCATCAAACTCGATGGGCAACTGAAACATGAAGACGAATATGATAAGTGCTCCCACGGCTACAGCCAGGGGCAAGCAGAATATCCATCGCAGTATCTTTTTTATATCCATAATAATGAATGTGAAAGTGTTATCGTCAGATGTTAAGTGCAGGGGCGACAAGGGGCCAGAGGTTGCGTCCCACCCACCACAGCATGATGAGAGCCATTATGGTGATGATCACACCCGTGCTGGTGAGTGCCATATATAAGCGGGGCCAACGCCTTCGCTGCCACTCCGCTACCGCAAACAGCACCACAAACGGTATGGAAATGACCAGGGCAGCATTGTAGTGCATGGCAGCACCCAGATTGCCGTTGAAAAGGGCGTGAATGGCACGTTGTGAACCACAGCCAGGACACAGGGTGCCTGTTAGCAGACGATACGGACATTTGGGAAACCACTGGTGAGCCGAAGGGTCGAAAGCAGCATAGACATACACTGCCGCCAGAAGAGCCAAACCGCCCCAGATGCACTTAGTAGTGAGCGACATGAGGCACTAATATCTCCACATGCCACCGCCGTACTTGTTCATGAAGCCGACACCTATTACAAAAACGAGCAGCACATAGAGCAGGATGACGGCCAAACCGATGAAGAAACCTATCTTCAACCACTTACTGGCTGCCTGCGAGTGCTGTGTGGCAGCGGTATAGTCGCCCCTGTCGTAGCACATACGCACCATGGTGGCATGCACCAGTGCCACAATGCCAAACGGCATGCAGCAGAAAAGCATGACGAGTATCGACTCTGCCACACGAGTGGGAGGAGGATAGGCAGATGCCTGCTGCTGATACTGTTGCTGATACTGTTGCTGCTGAGGCTGAGCGGTCTGCTGTGGTTGGGCAGCCTGCTGCTGTGGCTGGGCAGCACCGGCTGTAAAGAGTGTCTGCAATTCCGGCACCTGTGATGCTTTGGTCCAGTTGGGCATACCATCGCCCCACACATCGGTCTGGGGAGTAATCTTCTGCCAGCGCAGTTGTTCGATGGTGAACGGTCCCTTCTGCTGACCGTTTACGATAATCCAATAGTTCATAGTCTTAATAATTTATGTATGTGTTTAATATATGCTGTTTACTGTGTGCAAAAATAAATAAAAAAAATCAATCTACTTATTTACAAACAAAAAATAACGTACAATCATCATTTTATACTAGAGAAAACGCAATTACTTTGTAGGACAGGATAGAGTCAGACAATGTTAGGTATTTGAAAAAGAACTTCCGCTATAATTAATTTTTATGTCTAATGCATCTTCAGAGATTCGGACCTCATAAAGCGCATTTTCTTCACAATACACATTTACAGGCATATGGCATGTCACATGTGTATTTTCATATATATAGTTATCATTTCCAAAGAACATAACACTTTCTATATCCTTACAATTAATTATTGCCCTTTCTGTAAATGGTATCACAGACCCCAATTTGTTTTTCATAAAGAAACCACGCTGCTGACCATTAGGAAGGACAAAGAAAATATAATCACGTGCTCTACTTATAGCGACGTTGATAATGTTTTCATTATTAACATGTGTGCCACTTGTGCATATTGCAGGGGGATTGAGAACGATAAACATAATATCACATTCGTCGCCTTGAAAACTATGAACAGTACCACATGTTACCGTACAATTTTCAGTATCAAGCGGCCTATTTTCGCACATATTTTTAATAGCGTCAGATTGTGCACGATATGCGCAAACAATTCCTATCGAATATTGCTGATTAGGATGATTCGTTTCAATTTGCTTGATAGTATATTCGACCATATTGTATGTAAAAATGACAGAATATAGGTTAAAAGCGGATTTGTTTACCTCATTCAAACCTCTAATATCGTCAAACTCTTCTACATCATAGCCAATAAAGTTAACGTTCTTGATGGGAATATTGTCAAGCACGAGTGGCTTCATGGGTGCACGATCTGGGTCGCAGTCGACAAGACCATCATAGGCAAACATACTGACCATGTTACCAATGGCTGGAATTGAGCGATGTTGCATCATTAGTCCTTGGACAGGATAGCGGGTGTAATCAAATATGGCATCCGCAAAACCGTGCAAGCCAACCATATTGTAGACATTATAGGCAGGCATATCATTCTGCACGACAGGCTGAATCTGCTTTGGGTCGCCAGAAATAATAATTTGTTTTGCGCTTGCACCTTTATATAGGATATATATGACAGTGAGAATATCTATCATAGATGCTTCATCTATGAAGATATAGTCCCATGGAAAATCACAGATAGCTGTGTCGTCAGGCTGCACATAATCGTAAGCATATCGAGCAGCTGTGGCAACAACAATATTGTGCCAGCTATCCATGTCAGTAGTGTCCCTGTTTGTGACGCAACCGATTTCTTCGATAAGATATAAGCTCTCAGTAGCTCCGTATCGAGCAAGACCGCCTTCACAAACATCATCATTTGACATTTTTATCGCGACTACATCTGCTGCTTTGTTTGTAGGTGTAAGAACGAGAATTTTAGCTTCAGGCTCTTTTTCAATTATGTCATGAACCTGTTTGACAAGTTCTGTAGTCTTGCCTGTTCCCGGTGGGCCATATATGAACGAAATGTTTGGGGGTAAATTGGCGTTCATATCAAATTCATCATCTTTCTCGAGCTGCAGGAAGCGAGTTTCAAGCGAATTAATGATGTTGGTATTATCTACAGCAATGATACGTATTTTCTTTGCTTGCCGCAAGTCATCCATCATTTTGCTGTTAACCTCAATGGAAAGATCAACACTATCATCAGTAGTCTTGACTATTAACCCATCAATTTTAGCCGATTTGCCGTCTGCAAGTGCGGTAATTGAATATTTTTCAGCGTCACATACCCATGCTGGTACAGGCTGCGTTGGCTCTATAAGATGCAAGACTTTGTCGGAACATATCATTTCATAGTGAGAGAAATCTATCTGAATGCGGCGTTCCGTAATTTTGTCTTGACCGGCATGCATTAGCTCCATAAGGACTTTGAACCACTTGAAAGAATATTCAGGTGTTTGTTTGAGTAAGTCCATTATTTCAACCATATCTTTAGCGTTTTCAGCCTGTGTCTGTGCCGATGTGTCTTTCGCTTTCAGGTTTTTCTCTGCTCGATTTGTGTCCTCAATATCCATATTGAGATTTTGAGGTGTAGCGGACGGCTGTACAAAGAATGGTGCATTGTTATTTGGCGACTCGTTGCTTGGGCTAACATTGTCAAACGGCAACTCGTTGCTATTATCTGTAGAAGAGTGAGGCTTGCCTACATGACGGTTCTTTTTCTCTTCCCACCTTTTTTTCATCTTTTCTTCGATGTTTTCAGGCGGTGTAGATGGTTGCTCTTCGCTAAACAGATCGGAACTATCATTTTTTTGGGGTTCTTCCTGTTTTTTTATAGGAACATCTTCTTTTTGCTTTAATTCATTTACCAA
>CAMHPC010000138.1 GCA_946186945.1 uncultured Prevotella sp. | reverse complement strand
CAAGGAGCGGGGCACCCATGTGTATCACCTGAACATAGGTCAGCCCGATCTGCCCACCCCTCAGGTGGCGCTTGACGCGCTGAAGGCCATAGACCGCGACATATTAGAGTATTCACCCTCTCAGGGTATGCTCAGTTACCGCCGCAAGTTGGTGGATTACTATCGTAAGTACAACATAGAAGTGAGTGCCGACGATATCATCATCACCTCGGGTGGCAGCGAGGCAGTGCTGTTTGCTTTCCTCTCCTGTCTGAACCCAGGCGATGAGATAATAGTGCCCGAGCCCGCTTACGCCAATTACATGGCATTTGCCATATCCGCAGGTGCCAAGATACGCACCATAGCCACCACCATAGACGAAGGTTTCTCACTGCCCAAGGTAGAGAAGTTTGAGGAGTTGATAAATGAGCGCACCCGCGCCATCATGATTTGCAACCCCAACAACCCCACCGGCTACCTGTACACCCGCAGGGAGATGAACCAGATACGCGACCTGGTGAAGAAATACGACCTATACCTCTTCAGCGACGAGGTATACAGAGAATACATATACACTGGTTCGCCCTATATCTCAGCCTGTCACTTAGAAGGAATAGAGGACCATGTGATACTGATAGACTCGGTATCGAAGCGCTATTCTGAGTGTGGCATACGCATTGGTGCACTGATAACCAAGAATGCTCGTGTGCGTGCCGCGGTGATGAAATTCTGCCAGGCCCGTCTGTCACCACCCCTCATCGGTCAGATAGTGGCGGAGGCTTCTCTCGACACCCCTGACGATTATCTGCGCGAGGTGTACGATGAGTATGTGGAGCGCAGGAAATGCCTGATAGATGGTCTGAACCGCATACCTGGGGTTTACTCTCCCATCCCTATGGGTGCCTTCTATACCGTTGCCCGTTTGCCTGTGGACGATGCCGAGCGTTTCTGCCGCTGGTGTCTGCAGGAGTTCACCTATGAGGGCAGCACGGTAATGATGGCTCCCGCCGCCGGATTCTACACTACCCCGGGAGCAGGCAAAGACGAGGTGCGCATAGCCTATGTGCTGAAGAAAGAGGACCTGGCCCGTGCCCTCGTGGTGCTGCAAAAGGCACTGGAGCAATACCCTGGCCGTACAGTGTAAACGCCCCACCCTGCCCATGAACCTGCCACTATACATAGCCCGCCGTCTGCATGGCAACGATGAAGGCGGCAAGAAGGTAAGCAAGCCTGCCATACGCATAGCCACGATAGGCGTGGCTGTGGGTCTGGCGGTGATGATAGTGTCGGTGTGCGTGGTGCTGGGCTTCAAGCATACCGTGCGCGACAAAGTGGTGGGTTTCGGTTCTCATATACAGGTGCAGAACTACCTCTCGCTGCGCGACAACGGCAACTACCCCATAGTGGTGAATGACAGCGTGATGCAGGCTATAGGCTCCATAGACGGTGTGGAGCACGTGCAACGCTATGCCAACTGCCAGGGTATACTCAAGACTGACAGCGATTTTCTGGGCGTGCAGTTCAAGGGTGTGGGTCCGGAATATGACCGCACATTTATAGCAGAAAACATAAAAAGCGGCGAGATGCCGGTGATGAGTGACAGCACCAACACCAACAGGTTGGTGATATCTCAGTTGACCGCCAACAAACTGAAGGTGAAGGTAGGCGACAAACTATTCGCCTACTTCATAGACGGCGAGCAGGTGCGCACCCGTCGCATGCAGATAACAGGCATATACGAGACCAATCTGAAACAGTATGATGAGATGATATGCCTGACCGACCTATATGCCGTGCAGCGACTGAATGCCTGGGAGAGAGACCAGGCAAGTGGTGCTGAGGTGACAGTAAAAGAGTTTGACAAATTGAAGGAGATGGAACGCAAGTTCATAAACCAGGTGGACCGACGCGAAGATGCCTACGGCAACCTGTACAGCAGCGTGACCATCACCAAGAGCAACCCCCAGATATTCACCTGGCTGGACCTTCTGGACCTGAATGTATGGATAATACTGGCACTGATGGTGGCACTCTCCGGTTTCACCATGGTGAGCGGGCTGCTGATCATCATACTGGAGCGCACACAGATGATAGGCGTACTGAAAGCCCTTGGAGCGCGCAACAGCAGCATACGCCACACCTTCCTGTGGTTTAGCGTGTTTATCATGGGCAGAGGCATGCTCGTAGGCAACATAGTGGGCATAGGCCTGTGCCTATTGCAACACCTGACAGGCATGGTGCAACTCAACCCCTCCACTTACTACGTGACCACCGTGCCGGTAGAGATAAACGTGCCCCTGATAGTGCTCATCAACATAGGTACACTCATCGTAAGCGTATTGGTTCTGGTGGCACCCAGTTTCCTCATTTCTCACATCCAACCGTCCAAGTCGATGCGTTATGAGTAGGTAAAAATGTATTTTTATACCATTCGCATAAAAACTACATATAAAAAGTAAAATATTGCACATAAAGTTTGCGAATGTGCAAAGTTCTAATTACCTTTGCACAAAATTAGAAAATTTGTGCAATGTCAACTATTCCAAGTTTTAACTCGTGTGTAGCAGAAAGCATACGCAGTCATTGGCATGGAGATGCCCTGACCGACTATCATGGCGTGACGCTACAGTTCAAGGATGTGGCTCGCAAGATAGAGAAGTTGCACATACTCTTCGAGTACATTGGCCTGAAACGTGGCGACAAGATAGCCCTTTGCGGGCGCAACAGTTCACACTGGGCGGTAGCATTCCTCGGCACGTTGAGTTACGGTGCCGTGGCAGTGCCCATTCAGAATGAGTTTACCCCCGAGCAGATTCACCATATAGTGAACCACAGTGAAGCGAAATTGCTGTTTGTGGGCGACATGGTAGTGAAGGGCATAGATGGCGAAGCCATGCCTGCGCTGGAGGGTATCATCAACCTGCCCGACTTCTCCCTGTACCTTTCCCGCAGCGAACGTCTGACATACGTACGCAAGCATCTGAACGAATTGTTTGGCAAGAAATACCCCGATGTGTTCCGTCCGGACCACATAGACTATTTCGAGGATACGGGCGAAGAGTTGGCACTGATTAACTACACCTCGGGCACCACGGGTTTCTCTAAGGGAGTGATGCTCCCATTTCGCACACTATGGAGCAACCTGGTGTATTGCGAGCGCATGTTGGGCAAGCACATGCCCACCGGCAGCAACACCCTCTGCATACTACCCATGGCACACATGTATGGCATGACCGTAGAGTTTCTGTATGACTTCTGCCATGGTTGTCACATCTTCTTCCTCACCCGCCTGCCCTCTCCGGCAGTGATAGCCCAGGCGTTTGCCGACATACGTCCGTCGGTAGTAATCAGCGTGCCCCTGGTGGTGGAAAAGATCATACGCACGAAAGTATACCCCCTTGTGCAGAGCAACGGCATGCGCATACTGCTGAACATGCCCTTGGTGAGCAAGAAAGTGAAGCAGCGCATGAAAGCGGTGGTGACAGAGGCCTTTGGTGGCAATGCCTTTCAGGTGATAGTGGGTGGTGCCTCGCTGAACCAGGAGATAGAGAATTTCCTGAAGAGCATCGACTTCCCCATCACCGTGGGCTATGGCACTACGGAGTGTGCACCTCTCATCACATTCAGCAACTACGACAACTTCGTGCCAGGCAGTTGCGGTGTACCTGTAGACCGCATGGAAGTGAAGATACTGAGCAGCGACCCTGCCAACATGGCTGGAGAGATAGTGACCCGGGGCATGAACGTGATGACCGGCTACTACAAAAACCCCGAAGCCACCGCCAAGGTGCTGGACGAGGACGGTTGGTATCATACCGGCGACCTGGGCACGATGAGTGCCGACGGACACTTATTCATCCGTGGCAGGATAAAGAACATGCTGCTGGGCAGCAATGGTCAGAACGTGTATCCCGAGGAGATAGAAGACAAGTTGGGCTCGATGGCGATGGTGTCGGAATGTCTTGTGGTACAGCGTGGCCAACATCTGGTGGGAATGGTATATCCCGACTATGAAGAGGCACGCAAGATGGGCTTCGACGAAAGTGAATTGAACCAAATAATGGAACAGAACCGTCAGGAACTGAATAGCCATTTGCCATCGTTCAGCCGCCTAAAAGCCATTGAATTGCAGGCACAGGAATTTGCCAAGACGCCAAAGAAAAGCATCAAACGATATTTGTATCAGAATTAGTAACAAGAATCTATATATTATGGAACAAGCACCTTGTTTTAATGCTGTATTAGAGAAGAGCATCATAGACAATTGGAATCGTGACGCACTGACCGACTACAAGGGTATCACCCTGCAGTATCACGATGTAGCGCGCAAGATAGAGAAACTGCACATACTGTTTGAGAACTGCGGTGTGAACCGTGGCGACAAGATAGCCCTCTGCGGCAGAAACAGTGCTGGATGGGCAGCCGCTTTTCTTGCCACTCTGGCCTACGGAGCCGTGGCAGTACCCATACTACACGAATTCACCCCCGACCAGGTGCACAACATAGTAAATCACAGCGAAGCCAAGTTGCTGTTTGTGGGCGATGTGGTGGCAAAGAGCATAGACCCGACGAAGATGGAGGGACTGGAGGGTATAATATACAACCCCGACTACTCCATACTCTTCAGCCGCAGCGAGAAGCTGACATACGCCCGCGAGCACCTGAACGAGATGTTTGGCAAGAAATATCCCAAGTATTTCCGTGCCGAGCACGTGCAGTACTACCACGAGGGCAGCGGTGATGAGTTGGCACTCATCAACTACACCTCGGGCACCACAGGTTTCTCCAAGGGTGTGATGGTACCCTATCGTGCGCTGTGGAGCAACTACGATTTCGCCTGTATGGTGCTGGGCAAGAACATGAAGCCCGGTGACAGTGTGCTGAGCATACTGCCCATGGCTCACATGTACGGCATGGCATTCGAATTTATCTTCGAGTTTCTCTATGGCTGCCACATCTTCTTCCTCAACCGTGTACCCTCTCCAGCCATCATAGCCCAGGCTTTTGCCGAGGTGAAGCCCGCCATCATCATAGCCGTGCCCTTGGTGATAGAGAAGATTATCCGCAAGAAGGTGTTCCCCAAGATACAGAACAACAGGATGCGTCTGCTTCTGGGCATGCCCGTAGTGAACAAGAAGGTTCGCCAGATGATATGCCAAGAGGTGACCAAGGCCTTCGGTGGCAACTTCTACGAGGTGATAATCGGTGGTGCCGCCTTCAATCAGGAGGTAGAGTCGTTTATGCGCCGCATAGAATTCCCCTACACCGTGGGCTATGGAGCCACGGAGTGTGCCCCCATCATCTGCTACAGCGACTACACCACCTTCAAGCAGGGCAGTTGCGGACGTGCCGTGGTGCATATGGAAGTGAAGATCAACAGCCGCGACCCCGAGAATATACCAGGCGAGATACTGGCACGTGGCATGAATGTGATGCTGGGCTACTACAAGAACCCCGAGGCCACCGCCGAGACTCTGGACAGTGAGGGCTGGTATCACACCGGCGACCTGGGTACGATGGACGCCGACGGCAACGTGTTCATAAGAGGTCGTTCGAAGAACATGCTTCTCGGTGCCAACGGTCAGAATATCTATCCCGAGGAGATAGAGGACAAACTGAACAGCATGGCAATGGTCAACGAGAGCATAGTGATACAGGAGGGTGACAAACTGGTAGGGCTGGTGCATCCCGACTATGACGAGGCCAAGACCCTGGGCTTCACCAGCGAGGACCTGTCGAACATCATGGAGCAGAACCGTGTGGAACTGAACAACCTGCTGCCGTCGTACAGCAAGCTCTCGAGTATCAGGCTTCACACCGAGGAGTTTGCCAAGACCCCCAAGAGGAGCATCAAGCGCTACCTGTATCAGTCAGCCGGTTGACCCTGCTGGCACGGTGGCCGTGAAGTAGAGAAAAGACTGAATGAAGAATATAAGGAACTTTTGCATAATAGCACACATAGACCATGGCAAGTCGACCCTGGCCGACCGGTTGCTGGAGCATACCAATACCATCCAGATAACCGAGGGTCAGATGCTGGACGACATGGATCTGGAGAAGGAACGTGGCATAACCATCAAGAGTCATGCCATACAGATGGAGTATGAGCTAGACGGCGAGAAATACATAC
>CAMHPC010000137.1 GCA_946186945.1 uncultured Prevotella sp. | reverse complement strand
GTGGCAGCCAACTCGCGGTCGAAGTCGTTGGCAGTCACCACCACCTCCTCGTTCTCGGCAAAGCGGCGGGCGGTGTCCTTCACTATGCTGAATGCCACGGGCAGCACCTCGTCCAGGGCTTTCTCATACAGGTCCAGTGCTTCTTTCTCCAGTTTGTCTATCTTGTGAAAGATGGCCTCGCGCTGCTCCAGAGGGGTATCCTCTATGGTGCCCTTCAGTCTGGCTATCTCTGCCTTCTGCTCCTTGGCGGCATCCTGCACAAAGGTCTGTATCTCTTTGGTGCGTGCACGCAGGCCGTCGTTGCTCAGTGCCTGTATCTCGGGGTACACGCTCTTCACTTTGTCTACTATGGGTTGTATCAACTTCATGTCGCGCGACGACTTGTTGCCGAAGAGCGACTTTAAAATACTTCCTATGCTCATTGCTCTATTTTGTGTTAATTCAAATTTCAGGGTGCAAATTTACGCTTTTTTCCTGACTTTCTTGCTTTTCTCGTACTTATTTTTACAGTCTTGTGTTTTCTCGCGACTTTCGTCGCTCTTTTTCTGTATCATCAAGCAGCGGATGAAGAGTGCTGTGCCAAAGACCAGCAGTCCCTCGGCATAGTGCTGCCACAGGGCTCCCAGCAAAAAGAGTACCAGCATCACGGCACGCACGCGCCACCACAGGTGACCTGTGCCATGCCGCCGGCTGCGCACCACTGGCCACAGCATGAGGAGGGGTAGGGGGTTGAAGAGCAGTATCTGCAGGTTCTTGCCCACTGTGGGATGTTCGGAGAAGAGCATCAGGGTGGGTATCAGTCCCACTATGCCGGTGAGTGCCATCAGCAGTGCGTCCATGCCCCATAGCACCTTGCCTCGGCGCCATTCCCACCAGGTGAGTGCCACTATCACCACGCTGAGCAGGGTGAAGCACCAGAAGGGGGTGAAGGGTCCGCCGCAGAGGGGCGATGTGTCGCCGCCGTTCACTATCTTCGTCACATCGGTGTTGCCCGTGGCATTCTGCAATATCACGCGGCTCTCCGTCACCAGGGGCACCACGGCGCTGTCACGCTCTATGCGCACGTTATTGAAGTCGTCGAGCAACTGAAAGGGCAGAAACTGCCGCTGGGTCAGCGTGGTGCTCTGGTCGGCATCCACACCCAGGAGCAGGTCTATGCCGAAGCGGGTCCAGGGGGCAGAGGCGGTATAGCGGTGCACCATCTCGCGCCAGGTGGGTTGGTCGGTGCCTGAGAGTGCCTCCTCGGGCCATATCACTATGCCGTCTAAGTGGTCAATCAGCATGTTGCGGGCTCGGGTGGTGCAGTTGTCGTAGAAGAAATTGTAGCGATATTTGCGGTTTTCTGCTTTGTAGTTCTCCACCATGGCAGCATATATCCTGTTGCGCTCCTCGGGGGTCAGGTTCAGTTTCTGTTCTATCACTCCCGTGCCGCGCTTCACGTATTCGCTCATGAAATCCTTCATGGTGAAGACACCCATCTCATAGTCGGTCTCGCCCTTGATGAAACGCCACAGAAAACCACTACTCTCAAAGTCGAATACTCCGTAGTTGACGGTGAAACTGAAGTGTCGCGACTCGTCGCGCACCAGCAGTGCCGTATGGCCGTACATGCTGTACACCTCGTCGTGGGGTTCGCAGGTCAACAGACTGATTTCCAGTGAGTCGCCTCGTGTGCTCACGCTGTCTTTCGGCTCTGCCGCTGTCGTTTGTGCCATGCCTGAGAGGTATGTCACAAACAGCAGCATTGTCATTATCTTTGCTTTCATGAGTGCGAAGGTACACACTTTTTTATTTTCTGCCTTCTATTTTTTGCTTTTTTCACTATTATATGCTACTTTTGTCCCGACTAATCGGAAATACATTATGACCAAAAACTATCTTGCTGCTATAATCTCGGCTGCACTGATAACGGGCTGCGGCCGTGCATCGGCACCGGCGGAGACACAAGCCCAGGACGACACCGTGTCCGCACCGGTGCCCGTGGAACAACAATACCTGCCCGATACCGCCTACGCCTCCGCCACCACTGTGCAGTTCATAGTGGAGCGTGCCGACAGCACCGACGGCATGCTGCGAGGCACCGACCTCTATACCGACTCCTCACGCGTGCTCGGCTTCCGAAAGAACCCGTGGCGCAATGCCGACTTCGCCGGACGGGTGACGGGCACACCCACCAAGATAGAGGTGGCATGGCAGTTTGATACCTACATGGACAATACTCCCACACGCCTCGGCACATGGGCAGGCGGCTCAGGATGGACCGGACAACCGCTCTTCGTACACTGGACCGAAGAGGAACAGCGGCACTGGCGGTCCACTGCATCGGCTATGCTCACTCCCGAATTCTCCGCTCAGGAGATAATCCTCGGTTCGCTATGCGGCAGGGTGTATTTCCTCAACTTTGAAACAGGTAAAGAATCACGACAATATCTGGATGCCGGCAATCCCATTAAGGGCACTGTATCGCTCGACCCCGAACTGCCTCTGCTATACGTGGGACAGGGGGTGCCGGCTCGGCAACCCTTCGGTGCTCAGGTGTTCTCGCTCGACCAGCACAGACGCCTCTCTCTCTTCAACGACCCCAAGGCATGGCGCTCATGGCAGGCATTCGACTCCTCACCCATCGTGGCGGGTGGTTTCCTCTTCTGGCCCGGCGAGAACGGCAGCCTGTATAAGTTTTCGCGCTCCCCGCAGGGCATCACGCTGCATTCCACACTACGCTACCGTGTCAACGGCGCGGCACCAGGCATAGAGTCGTCGCTCACGGTTTACCGCAACTACGGTTTCTTCGCCGACAACCACGGCAATGTGCTGGCTGTCAACCTCAACACCATGAAACCCGTTTGGCATTATAAAAATCTTGATGATACCGATGGTACTATAGTATGCAATGAGGAGGGGGGCACCCCATACCTCTACACTGCCTGCGAGGTGGACAAACAGGGCGACCCAGGCACCTGCCGACTGGTGAAACTCAATGCCCTCGACGGTACGGAAGTGTGGCGACAGGAAATCAACTGCCGCCGCCGCCGTTTCTCCGAGAAAAAGACGCTCGACGGTGGTATGTATGCCACTCCGCTCCTCGGACACGGCGACTGCGAGGGTATGCTCTTCGCCAATATCGTGCGCAACGGGGCAGCACAGGCGCCGGGCGAGTTTACTGCCTTCTCCACGAAGGATGGCAAGATGATCTATACCACACCGCTCAAGCAGTTTGTCTGGACTTCACCAGTGGCTTTCTATAATGAAAAAAATGAACTTTTTGTGGTCTCTGGCGACTCCTCCGGCAATATCTATCTCATCCGCGGACGCACGGGCGAAATCATCTTCACCATGCCTGTAGCATACAATTTCGAGTCGTCTCCCTGTGTGGTGGGTAATGCTCTCGTGGTGGGCTCACGCACCAATGGCGTGTATAAGTTGGTGGTGAAGTGAGTTAAATAATGTTAATTGTGTAATATTGGCACTCTGTATACGTGCGTTTTTCTGCAAAAAAATGTATCTTTGCCGTAATAAAAAGTACGCAATTATGAATAAGACTATACTTACATTACTATTTTCCGCAATTATGCTGTTTGCTCTGCCCGTTTCGAGTAGGGCTGCCCAAGGTATCGAGATAGTGGACAACGAGTTTCAGCAGGTGTCTATCTCTGTGCAGGAGTCCGTCCTGCATGTCACTGGTGCCAATGGTCAGGTGCTCGAGATCTTCAATGTGGCGGGCGTCAAGGTGATGTCCTTCCGCGTGGAGGGCTTCGACAAGCGCTTTGAACTCAACCTGCCCAAGGGTTGCTACATCGTAAAAGTGGGCAAAACAGTCAGAAAGATTTCCATTAGGTGAGACATTCCTTCCCCCATCTCTCCTCTTTGCTGCTTTTAACTGTACTGGCTACGATGCTTTCCGCATGCCAGCAGACGGAGGAGAACATAAACCGTAACCTCTCGCTCGAGAGCCTGGAGCGGTTCCGCCAGTCGGAATATGCTCTCAGCAGCGCACGCATACGCGAGCGCATCGGCGCGCTGCGTAAGACCGACACCGACCTGTTGCCGGCGGACCAGCGTACACGCAAACTCTATGCCCACCCCCAGCACTTCTTCTGGATAGATCGCTTGGGAGTATCCTCACAGGCAGACACTCTGCTCTCCTTCCTCGAAGGGGTGGAACAGGAGGGCATAAACCTTCGTATCTTCCGCACCGAACAGATAGCGAAGGACCTGGAGAGGGCTCGAACACTACAGTTCGACAAGGGCAATAGCATCAATGATGTCTACGCCCGTCTGGAGTACAACCTCACCAGGGCTTACCTCAGATATGCTGTGGGACAGAACTTCGGATTCGTAGACCCTGCAAAGGCGCTCAACCGCTTCGAACTGGTGGGAGAGGACACCGTCAAGGTGAAGTCGAGACTCTACGACATTCCTCTCTTGCATGCCGATGATGCCTATGTCGCTGCAGCTCTCGAGAGGGTGGCAGCCGACAGCGTCGGACCCTTCCTGCGCTCCATACAACCGCACTCGCCACTCTACACACAGTTGCTTGGCGAACTGCAACGTGCTCCCTCAGGCGGATACCGTAAGAAGGTGCTGGTAAACATGGAGAGGGCACGCTGGAGAATGAAAGACCCTGTGGAGGACAACGAGAAATACGTGATGGTGAACGTGGCTTCGCAACAGTTGTATGCCGTGTCGCCGGACTCTACCATGACCATGCGCGTGGCGTGCGGTGCCACACGCACCAAGACACCCCTGCTCGCAAGCAGGATAAAGCGCATGGAGGTGAACCCTGTATGGCGCATGCCCTTCAGCATCATCAAGGGCATAGCAGGCAGGGCAGGCTCATCATCCTATTTCGCCAGCCGCAGATACTCTATCTTCGACGGTGCCGGCAGAAAGGTGGACCCCTCAAGAGTAACACGCGACCAACTACTCAGCGGTAGGTACTCCGTGGTGCAGAAAGGGGGAAAGGGCAACTCTCTCGGACGTATCGTGTTCCGCTTTGACAATACCTTCTCCGTCTACCTGCATGACACGTCCAGCCCATGGGTGTTCCAGTCTGCCAACCGCCTGGTGTCGCACGGCTGCGTCAGGGTGCAGAGACCCTACGACCTCGCTCTCTTCCTGCTCAGCGACAAAAACCGCTCCGAGGCAGAACGTATCAAATACTCCATGAAATACGGCGGCGAGACAAGGGACACCACACAGACCATCGATTCTACGATGATTATCAAACAACTGTCCGTCGACCCGCAGGTGCCCGTCTGCCTCAATTATTTCACTATCTATCCCGATTTGGCAGGCAGGCTGCATGAGTATCCCGATGTTTATGGCTATGACAAGATCATTGCTAATCTTCTCACTGCCATGATGAAATAACTATGACTCATCCACCTCTCTACGATGAAGCCAAGGTGCTGCGTATGCTGGCAAAGGACGGCGAACGGCGTGCGGCTTTCGAGCAGGTGGTAGGTCACTACTCCGAACATCTCTACTGGACCATCCGACGACTGGTTCTCACTCACGAGGATGCCGACGACGTGCTGCAAAACACGTTTGTCAAGGCATGGCAAAACATCGCGTCCTTCGAGCAGCGTTCGTCGCTCTCCACATGGTTGCACCGCATAGCGGTCAATGAGGCGATTGACTTCCTTAGGAGAAACAAAAACCGTGTGGCTGCCGAAGAGGTGGAGACTCTCGCCTCTCGTCTCCTGGCAGATGAGTATTTCGACGGCGACCGTGCCGAGGCACTCCTACAACAGGCCATCGTCTCTCTGCCCGATGTGCAGCGCACGGTCTTTACCATGAAATACTTTGATAATATGCAGTACACAGAAATCTCCCGCATCCTTGGCACATCAGTAGGTGCCCTGAAAGCCTCGTACCATATCGCCACCACCAAAATCACCAAATACCTGAAATCGCACTGACGCCAGATTCGCTCATCGGGATTTGCAATCCCGATGTCCCTAATATGAGCATCTGCGATGTGCAAAAAAACAAATAAACGGGCTGAAGGCCCAATGAGCTCCAAGTCCAGGGCAACGCCTTGGGTAAACATGCATTCCACCATGTCGCCCCGAAGGGGCAAAAGCAAAATAACGTAATCTTCGCTTTTGCCCCTTCGGGGCGCAATCTATATAATACGTTGACACCCAGGGCGTTGCCCAGGGCTTGGAACTCACTGCCCCTTCAGGGCGTTCCCCGTTCAGCATCTCATGACGCTGAAAGCGTCACCGCTCCATAACCGAGGGTGCGGAGCGCAGCGAAGTACCCCCGGATAGGCA
>CAMHPC010000136.1 GCA_946186945.1 uncultured Prevotella sp. | reverse complement strand
AAGTCTCACCTCTGAGGCACGGTAACGCACGGGGTTGAAGGCAATGCGCATGGCGAATTCTCCCTCCTGGCCTACATGTACCACTACCTCAAAGTCGGCAAAGTTCTCTTCCTTAAACGATGTGGCTTCTATATGGATGGGGGTCTGCTCCTGCAACTCTTTCTCGTCCGTGCCAGGGAAGTTCTCAAAGGCAAGGATTATTTTCAGCAGGTTGCTGCCCAACTCGCTCTGTTGCTGTATCTCTGAGAGGTGACAGAAGTCGTACTGATTAGATTTGGCTGCCTGGTCTTGTATGGCATGCAATGCCTCGCGTACGGTGATGCTGTCGCTCGTAGTCACACGTACGGGGATGGTGTTGATGAATATTCCAGCCAGGTCGCTCACATCCTCGGTGGAGTTGTCACGACCCGATACTACCTTGCCGAATACTACGTCCTCCACATTGTTGTATATCTGCATGGTGCGTCCCCATGCCAGTTCTATGGCACTGTTCAGGGTCACCTGCTCTTCCTGACACCGCTGGCTCAGGGCTCTGGCCTTGGCGGGCTCCATGGTCAGGGTGATGTCGGTCTCTGACGAACGCTCACCCTCTGGCACTTCACCACGCGACGGGATGATGGCCTGCTGACCATAACCGGCCAGAAGTGCTCTCCAGTATTTCAGACCCGACTTCTTGTCCAACTGGTACAGATGACGCACGAAGCGCTCGTAGCGACCCGCTCCCTCTGTGCTTGCGCTCACAGACTTGCCCGTGCAGATGTTTATCAGGTTGGTGAAGAAATCCTTGTTCACCAGGCCCGCACTCCAACCATCGGTGATGATGTGGTGGGCTACCATTCCTATCTCGCAACTCTCTGCTCCGGTCTTTATCAGAAGATACCTGTACAGACTGTCATCCTGCAGATCTATGCCGCGGCGTACTTCCTCCGACAGTAGTGCATGCACTCTCTCTGCCCTATTGACACTCTCACCGCTCAGGTCATATATCTTCAATTCGGGCTGACGGTCGGTGATGGCTTGCTGGGCTATGCTTATGCCTTTGTAGAGAATAGAGGTGCGCATCACTTCGTGCTTCTCCGCTGTCAGACGGATGGCTTCGCGCATCTGCTCTTCGGTGGGCAGCACGTCGAGAGCAAAACTGCTCTTGCTCAGATAGGATGTGCCCTCGGGGTTGGATACATATTCCAACAGCATGCCTTCCTGCATGGGGGTGAGAGGATAGATGCGCTGCAAATGGTAATGCAATGCTATGCAACGCTCTTCGGTCTTCTGATACTCAGCGTCGGTCATGGTGGTGCTGCCAAGGTCGCTGGCTGTGTGCTCCGGCTCTGCGATATCCTGACAATGCTCCACTATGCCACGCAACTCGCTCGCCATTCCCTCTGCCAGTGCTGCTATCTGCTCTGCTGTGAACTGTGACTCGTCGTAGGTGAAGCGACAGGAGAGTATACCACTCGATACGGAACAGTTAAGCGAAAGACTGGTGCCGAAGGTGTTCTCGGGGGATATGTCATAGCCGGAGTCGAAAGACGATATCTGAAACAGACTGTCCTCATTCTGCTCGGCATCTACTTCGCCTAAGTAGTTGAAGCCTACCAGCGGCTCTTCCTCTACGTCCACTCCCATGAGTTGGGCATAACCGAAACCTTTGTTGGGCAACTGATGCAGCACTTCCTTGGTACGGCGTATGTCGCCACGCAAGTCGCTGCCCAGATCCTTCAATACTACTGGATAGGCGGTGGTAAACCAACCTACGGTGCGGTCTATCAATATGTTCTCGCCAAAGTCTTCACGTCCGTGACCTTCCAACTGGATGGAGAGGGCTTTTCTGCCGGTCACTTTCGCATAACTGCGTCCCAGTGCTGTCAGCAGCAGGTCGTTGATTTCTGTATTATAGGCTCTGGAGGTATGATGAAGGAGCAGTGATGTGATGTCGGCATCCAACTCAATGGCTCTCTTGCCAAACTGACGCCCGTAGTCATCGCCCTTGGAGTGTGGCAATTTCTTTAATTCTCTCTTTATGGTCTTCCAGTAGTCCGACTCTTGCTCCAGGGCATAGCCGTCCTTGTAGCGCTCCAGGGCTTCACTGTATGCCTTGTACGATGATGTCTTCATCGGCATGCTCACCTCTCGATGCTCACTGAAGGCGCTGTAGCAAGAGGCAAGGTCTTCGAAGAGTATTCGCCAACTCACTCCGTCTACCACTAAGTGGTGGATGGCTATGAGCAGCAGGTCTCTGTCGGCTATGTGTATCAATGCCACCTTCATCATTCCGCTGTGCTCTATGTCGAAGGCTTCCTTCTCCTTCAGGCATATCGCTGTCACTCGCTCATTCAATTCCCCGGTGTCGGATATGTCTCTCACATCGTACTCGGCAAAACTGTAAAGCCCTGATGCTCCGGCTGGTCTTACCCGCAGATGACCATCGTCCAGCACGGCACGTAGCATGTCGTGATGATTTACTAGGGCATCGAAGGTCTGGCGCAGGGCATCTATGTCCAGTCGCTCCTTCGATTCTAACAACTGACTCTGAAGGAATACTTCTGGTCGAGGCAGATGCAGACGGAAGAAGAAGTCTACAATGGCACTGTTGGCTACAGCACCCTCCCATGCCTCCTGACTTATCTCCAGTGTCGTGGTGCTCTCACTGGTGGCTTCTGCCATGGCGCGGACGGTCTTCAAGGTCATCACCTGTGATACCTGTAGGGTGATACCATGCTGACGCAACATACTTACCAGACGTATCGACTTGATGGAGTCGCCGCCTAGGGCATAGAAACTGTCAAGGGCTCCTACGGGTTCCTTCAGTCCCAGTACCTGGGCAAAGGTTTCGGCTATGATCGTTTCGGCGCCCGGCTCGGGTGCCACGTACTCTACACCGCTCGTCACCTTAGGCTCGGGCAGTGCCTTGCGGTTCACCTTGCCGTTGGGTGTCAGTGGCATCTCGTCCAACTGCATGTATATGTCGGGCACCATATATTCGGTTAGGGTGGCTGACATATGTTGCTGCAACTGGTCCTTGTCTATCTCGCTCTTGCCTGTGTAGTACAGACAGAGGTGCTGTATGTTGTTCACAGTCCTTACCTCAGCACATACTGCGTCTATTCCGTCGAAACTCGAGGCGGTGTTCTCTATCTCACCCATCTCGATACGGAAACCGCGCAACTTCACCTGGTTGTCTATACGCCCTAAGAACTCCAGTTGACCAGAGGCATTGTAGCGCACTAGGTCGCCTGTGTGATACATCCGGGTCAAAGCATAGCCATTGCTGAACGGCTCCAACTCACCAGCAAACGGCACTTGGGCAAATTGCTCCGCTGTCAGGTCCTCACGATGCCAGTAGCCGTCGGACATCTGGACTCCACACAGACACAACTCACCAGGCACTCCCAGTGGCAATAGGTTGCCCTCTGGGTCGCAGACGAGTGAGTAGGAGTTGGGCACGGCTCTACCAATGGGTATGTCGAGGTCTTTATCCTGGTCTACTATGTGGAAGGACGAACAGACGCTGAACTCAGTAGGACCGTAGCCGTTGATGATGGTGGTATCGGTCTTGGGCATTGGCAACATCTTGTCACCGCCCATCATGATAAACTGAAGGGGCATGTCTGGATAGGTGTTCATCATGGTCATACCCAATGGTGCACTGATGCTCAAGCCTGTGATGGCGTTCTCGCGGAAGAATGACACCATACCATCTATATCATTACGTATCTCCTCGGAGAGGATGAAGACACTGCCGCCACCTGCCAATGGACAGAGGAGGTCGTCGATAGAGGCATCAAACGAGAAACTGGGATGGGCGGCATGGCGTGAGTCGGTGTTGTGATGCAGTTCCGACACGTGCCATGCGAGCAACGCACGCAGGGCACGGTGGGGCAGCATCACGCCCTTAGGCTTGCCGGTGGAGCCCGAGGTGTATATCATGTATGCCAGTCCATCGGGGACTGAGAGGTTGATGGACGATTTGGACGAAGCCGACAGACTCAGCCAGTCTGTCTCGTCTATGAACAGTGCCTGCTTCACGGTGAACTGTCCTTCCTTCCGCTTCTCGGCAAACAACTCACGGGTGGTAATAAGTACCTGAGCACCACTGTCCTCCAACATGTATTCCAGTCGGTCTATGGGATACTCATTGTCTAAGGGCACGTAGGCTCCGCCGGCTTTCTGTATGCCAAGAATGCTTACCAGGAACTCTTTCCTGCGAGGCAGCATTACACCTACATACTTCTTCTGCTCTACTCCCATCTTGGCCAGCATGTGCGCTATGGCGTTGGAACGCTCATCCAGTTCGCGGTAGGTCAGACTACTGTCCTTGTCTGCCACGGCCAGATGGTCGGGCTGGATGGACGCAAAGTGCTGGAAAAGGTCTACAAAGGTCTCGGTGGTGTCGTATTCCAAATCCTTTCCCCTGCTCAGAGCAAGCACGTCATGCGAAGTGAAATCGTCCAATAGCGACACCCTGCGTATGTCTTTGGCATCGGTCTCTGCCACTGACTCTGAAAAATGCTTCAGCGAGGTGAGCAACCTGCGCATGTCTCTCTCGCTGTACAGGGTGTTGTCATATTCTAAGGCTATGCCATAGTCGGTGCCTTTCTCGAAGGTGCGAATGGCCAATGGCATCTTGGCTGTGTCGTTCTCTAAGTTCACGCTGCTTGTGTAGTTGCTGCCCTCAATGTCTGCTGCCATACCACCAAGGAAGACGTACATTATCTCTGAACGTATGCCGTTGCGTTCGGTCATGGCGGTGTAGGGGTAGAAGTCCATCGACTGGGTCTGCTGGAACTGCATCTGTATATCTTCCACACACTGGGCGGCGCTGCAACGCTCGTTCACAGGACGTTTGCTCACTACGGGCAGGGTCTTTACAAACATACCCACTATATTGAGCATCCTGCTGTCCGAACGTCCGCTGTTCACTGTGGTGATGAGGATATTCTCCTCGCGGGTGGTGCGGTGCAATACTTGCAGAAACATCGTCAGGAAATAGTTGCTGGCTGTCACGGCATGCTGACGGCAGAATGCTTTGATGGCAGTTCCCTCTACGCTGATGGTCAACTCGCTGTTCTTGCCGGGCTCGGTGGGCATCTCGTCACGTGGCGTGTCGGGGTAGTGGGTGGTCTCCACTTCGCCAAGCAATGTGTCAAAGTAGGTCTGGGCTGCCGTATACTCGTCGGTCCGCATGCGTGCCTGCTCGTCCAGTGCGAAGTCGAAGGCTGTGTAGTGCTCTTTTTCTATTTCTGCACCCGCGAGTGATGCTTCTACGTCGACGGCAAAGTTGATGCCTGATGTGCCGTCGAAGATGATATGGTGGAAGTCGCGCAACAACCACACTTTATCTCCGTAGGTATATAGGTCTAAACGGTACAGACGGTCGTGGAATAGGTCAAACGGACGTACCTTGCTCTGGAAGAATGATAGTGTGGGCTCCTCTGTCAATGCCGTCACGCTCACCTCCACCGGCTCGTCGTCCAGGCGCAGTTGTACTACATCGCCATCGCGCATGTCCAGACGGGTCTTCAGGTAGGGATGGGCTTCTATGGCTGCTGTCAGGGCTCGGCGCAATGTCTCGGCATCCACACCCTCGAAGGTCTGCAACTTGGGCATGTTGTACTGCGTAGACTCGCGGTTCATCTCCCAGTCTATGTACACTCCGCGCTGGTTCTCTGTCAGCGGATAATACTCTTGTTTAGTGCGAGTGATGTCCTTTTCGCTTTCCGATCGCTTGGCACCTGTCTCGCATACATTGGCAAGGGCACGTAGTGTGCCGTGGATCAATATGTCCTTGGTGCTCACACGTACTCCCATCTCCGAGTACAGTATGGCACTCAGACGCATGGCCATGAGTGAACTCAAACCGGCACTGATCAGGTTGGTGGTCACTCCGAAACGCTGATGGTGCAGCACGCGGGCGGTGAGGTCGAAGAGTTGTTGCTCTGTGGGTGTCGAGGGGGCTATGGTCTCCTCTGTCCTTATCTCGGGCATGGGCAGCGACTTGCGGTTCACCTTGCCATTGGGCAGGCGTGGCATACGGTCCATCTGCGTGTAATAGTCGGGATGCATATAGTCTGCCAGACTGCTCTGCTCCACATAGCGGCGCACTTGGTCTGCATCCACTGTCTTGCCCTCCACGGGCTCGTAGTACAGGCTTATCTGTTTCTCGCCGCCAAAGTCCACTATCTTGGCTGCGGCTATGTAGACGTCGGGCATGTCGCGAACTACGGCTTCTATCTCGCCCAACTCTATGCGGTATCCACGCACCTTCACCTGGTTGTCTATACGGCCATTGTACTCTAACACGCCTTCGTCGGTCCAGCGCACCAGGTCGCCTGTGTGATACATACGCACTTTCCTGCCCCAGTGGTCCTCAGACACAAACGGACAGTCTACGAATACCTCGGAGGTCTTCTCTGGCAGATGCCAGTAGCCGGTGCCTACTTGTATGCCGGCAAAACACAGTTCGCC
>CAMHPC010000135.1 GCA_946186945.1 uncultured Prevotella sp. | reverse complement strand
GACGAAGGTCATCGGGCAATGCTCCTTCGTGATGTCTAATACTTTTGTTGCCATAATATTGATTTTTTGAGTTTGAGTTTTCTATCAGATAAACAAGGTGCGTCCACCCTCTGAGAGTTGCAGGAATGTAGCCACGCCGAGCACATCCTTCACTTCAGGTATGAAGTCCTCCTTCTTTATTCCGAGCACGTGCATAGCCATCTCGCAGGCATAGAGGTTGATGCCCAGAGCCTTTGCCGCCTCCACCAGTTCCTCGAGAGTAGCCACATTATTCTTGCGCATGAGGCGTCGGAAGATTTTTGGTCCTGCTCCGAAGAAGTTGAAGCGGCTTGTCGGCGCAGTCTTCAGTCCTCCCATCATGAAGCCGAAGGTCTTAGTGAGCCAGTTGCTGCCGATGAAGGCTCGTCCCTGTTTCTTTTTGATAGCGTCGAGTCCCCAGAAGGTGAAGAAGATATTCACCTCGTAGCCCACGGCAGCCGCTCCTGTGGCGAGTGTAAAGACCGCTGTGAGTTTGTCGAAGTCGCCACTGAAGGCGATGATGCTTAGTTTCTTTTGTTCTGCCATAAAAAAAATGCGTTTGAGTTGACGGTGCAAAGGTACGTAGGTTTTGCAGCAGCCACAATCGCCTGTTTATGGCATTCTGCATACCTGCGATATGGTATACGAATTACCATAAACGGGCGATTGTGGCATTGGCGATAACCCAATACCTTTGCAGCGTGATTTCAAACTCAAACGATTATGGCAAAAATTTATGTAAACGGCGACTTGCAGGAAGTAAGCCTGCCTATCAATGTAAGTGAACTGATAAAGCAAAACGATGTGCAGCAGCCCGAGATGGTGAGCGTGCAGGTGAACGAAGAGTTTGCCGAGCGTGAAGAATGGGAGAGCATCCAACTCAAGGAAGGCGACAAAGTAGACTTTCTGTATTTCATGGGAGGAGGTACTCTATGATAGATTTCACGGAAGAGCAGATAAAGCGCTACTCTCGCCACATACTCTTGCAGGACGTAGGTGTGGAGGGACAGGAGAAGATAATGAACGCCCGTGTGCTCGTAGTGGGTGCCGGCGGTCTGGGAGCCCCTGTGTCGCTCTATCTTGCTGCGGCAGGCATAGGGCGTATAGGCATAGTGGATGCTGACGTGGTGGACCTGAGCAACCTGCAGCGTCAGGTCATCCACTTCACCAAGGATGTGGGTGTGCGCAAGGTGGAGAGTGCCAAGGAGAAGATACAGGCCATCAACCCAGATGTGAAGGTAGACACCTACTATAAGTTTCTGGACTCCTCCAACGCCCTCGACATCATCAAGGAGTACGACTTCGTGGTGGATGGTACAGACAATTTCCCTGTGAAGTTTCTCATCAACGATGCCTGCGTCATGGCAGGCAAGCCCTTCTCACATGGCGGCATACTGCGCTTCAACGGTCAGACGTTCACCCATCTGCCCGGCACCGCCTGTTACCGTTGTTTCTTCAAGGAGCCGCCCCCCGTGGGAGCCGTGCCCACCTGTTCACAGGCAGGAGTGCTTGGTGCCATAGCCGGCATGCTCGGCACCATCCAGGCAGCCGAGACTCTGAAGTACTTCACAGGTGTGGGTGAGTTGCTCACCAACCGTCTGCTCACCTTCGATGCCAAGACCATGCAGTTTCGCACCATCCCCGTGAGGCAGCGTGCCACCTGTGCCATCTGCGGCGAACACCCCACGATAGACCATCTCATAGACTACGAGCAGGCAGTGTGCGACCTGCACAAGTGAACAATAACGAGAGTAAAGGACAAGACATACACTACCATAATGATTATTCCGCAACACATCATAGAAGAACTGATAGCCCAGGCCAAGAAGGATGCTCCCCACGAGAGTTGTGGCTATCTGCTGGGAACAGCCGAGGGTGAGGTGAGGGAGAACTACTGGATGGAGAACATCGACCACTCATCGGAACATTTCTCCTTCGCCCCTAAGGACCAGTTTGCTGCCTTGCGCCATGCGCGCTCCAAGGGACTGACCATCCTCGCCAACTGGCACTCGCACCCGGCATCCCCCTCGCGCCCCTCGCAGGAAGACCTGCGGCTGGCCCAAGACCCCTCAATACGCTATGCCATACTCTCGCTGCTTGACGGGAAGCCCAATCTCAACTCGTTCAAGATAGCAGGTGGCAAGGTGGTGGACAAGGAGGTGCATCTAAGGACGGAGTGACCGTCCTTTTTTCTTTACTTCACTTGTTCCTCAGAGGGTACTGCTTTCACCTCTGTCACCTCGTAGTCTATTTTCTTGAAGCCCTGTATGATTTTCTCTACGCTGGTCTTGTCGGCATCGTAGACAATAGTGACGGTATTGTCGTCGAGATTGGTCTTAATGTCCTTGATACCCTTCTCGAAGCGTATATAGTTCATGATTTTCTTCTCACACCCCGTGCAGTGCATCGGCGGATTGGTGGTCAGCACCACGGTTTTGATATCCTTGGCTACTGATATGGCAGCAAGAGCCAGTGCTATGAATAATAATTTTGTCCTCATATCTTTAATCGGTTATATTTTGTTCCAATTAAGTCTTACTCCGATGTAGAACACCCGTCCGTGCACGGGTCCCCATACCATGGTGGCATCGAAGTTGCTGCCCCACGGGTTGTCGGCACCGATGATGGCATTTTTCTGCTTGAAGCCCGTGATGTTCTCCCCTCCCGCATAGATGCTCCAATGGCGGAAGAAGCGTGTGACCTGTGCGCTCACCTGTTCGTAAGCACTGAAGCGGCGGTCGGGGTGATAGTCGGGCAGACGTCCACCGCCGTTGAGTTGCAGCGTGGCATCAAACTGCCACTTGCCCAGTCCCGGAGCATAGGAAGCGGTGAGCAGACCTTTGTAGCGGCTGTTCATCGGTTTGCTGCGCAGCACCCCCGCATAGGTGGCTTTCACATCGTTCCATCGCCATGCGGCAGTGACATTCAGTTTAGGCAGCACCTCGTATGTGGCATCTATCTGCACAGTGTGCGAGAAAGACCTGTCGCCGTCGCGCATCCCGTGAATAGTCCTGGCATCGAAGTCGATGACCGCCTGCTGCAGGAAGTGAGTGTAGTAATACTCCGCATTTAGTTCCATAGTCCGTTCGCCGATAGGGATCCGTAGTGAGGTACTCAGTCCGTAGTTCCATGCCCGTTCCTGCGAGATGTTGTCTAATGGCTTCAGCATCGTGTTGGCAGCCAGCAGGTAACTGTTTTCTGCCAATACATGAGGTGTGCGATAGCCCTTTCCCACCGACCCTCTGAAGGACACGATACTTGCAGGAGAGTACATGAGGTGCATACGGGGAGTGACAAACGAGCCCCACTGCGAACTGTGGTCCCAGCGCAGACCGCCCATGACGGTGAACTTCTCGCCTATCTTGTACGTGTATTGTGCATACATGCCGGGAGTAGTCTCGTCGGTGTGCTCATCCATATAGTCGTGGTTCAGGCTCAGACCAGCCGACAGGCTATGATGCTCGTCGAAGTCGGTCTCGAAGAGGAGTGACGCGTAGCCTTCGCGCAGGTCGGCATCAAAATGTGTTATGCCATACATGCTGCGCAGGTGATGAATGCTGCCGCTGAGAATGAGAGCGATATTCGTCATCCGTTCCGGATTGAGGATAAAGGCATTTTTTGCGAATGCCTCGTATCGTTCGTTGGTGATATCTATGAGATAGGGACTTCTTATTTCGTGAGTATGCACTCGCTGTCCACCCTTTCGGTGTTCCTTCAGTCCCTTTATGGCAGCCTGAAACATATAGTTTTGACTCATGTATGCCCAGCGGCTCATCAGTGCCCCCTGCCGTATCTGGGGCATATCAGCAAAGTGGTCGTCATTGTCGTCGTGCGCCTTGTCGAGCATCTCATAGTGTCCCAGCAGAGCCGTGCTCCACCCCTCAGAGAGTTTCATGTTGGCTCCGAAATTGGCCTCCAGTTTAGTATCGCTGTTGAAATAGAGGTTAGCGTCGATGAAGGGTGTGGCTTGTGGCTTTTTAAATTCCACATTGATCTGACCTGTGATGCTCTCGTATCCGTTTTTTACGGACGAGGCACCCTTCGACACCTGTATGCTCTGCATCCACGGTCCGGGTATATAGTCGAGCGCATAAGGAATGGCGGGTCCGCGGTAGTTGGGTACATTTTCGGAAAGCATCTGCACGTATGTGCCCGAGAGGCCGAGCAGTTTGATTTGCTTGGTACCGGTGGTGGCATCGGAGTAGTTGACGTCTACGGAGGGGTTGGTGGTAAAGCTCTCGCCCAGGTTGCAGCATGCCGCGCGCAGCAGTTCCTTGGAACTGATGAGTTCCGCATTGGCGAGTCCAGTGCTCTTCATCCGTCCCGTGCGGTATGCGGAGACTGTCACCCCGTGCAACTCATGTCCACGGAGTGTGTCGGTGGAAATCGTATCTATCTGTTCCTGTGCCTGGCTCCCCATCGTCAGCAGGAGCATCGTCAGTATAATCGTCACCGTTCTCATGGCTGCAAAAATACCTATTTTTTTGCATTTACGGTAAAGCGGAGGAGATTTTTTGGGGGTACAGCATTCATATCATGACGCCAGAAGCGTCATAATTAGTGCAAGGGCAAGGGCATTGAAAGTCAACCAAAAATAGGAAGCCCTTCCTGACTTCCTATTTCCACGCTTCGCGGAGAGACCGGGATTCGAACCCGGGAAACGCTTTTGACGTTTACACGCTTTCCAGGCGTGCCTCTTCAGCCACTCGAGCATCTCTCCTTGTTTTTGCGGCTGCAAATGTACGAATAAAAAGGGAAAACAAAAAATTTTTTTGGCTTTTTGTTCTTTTTGGCAAATAAATGCAAGAAATATTTTTATATTACGGAAAATGTATATATTTTTGCACTGATGTTCCTTGAAATACATAAAATAGGTCGGGACATTTTTTGTCACCCCACCCCTACCCCTCCCCAGCAAGGGGAGGGAAACTGATGGATGACCCGCATACCCAGGGCGCTGCCCTGGGCTGGCTGCTCACTGCCCTTTCAGGGCGCTGATTTCGGAGACGACCTTTATACCTAATGAATTGGAGCACTGTAGACTCTAAACTTAGACAATAAACAGGAACTAAACATATAATTTAAACTATAACAAAAACTTAGCAAAATGAAACGCTTTTACTTACTATTATCTATGATGGCCGCCTTGCTTATGGTGCCTACGCACGCATCGGCATATGGCGGCGTGGCCGTGCATGGTGACTTTACAGGCAGTTGGACTGATGTGTGGTACGACACATCCGCCAATGTAAATGACGGTGAGCAAACCGTAATCGTACTAGACGCATCCACATGGAGTGCAGGATACAAGAATTTCGGTATCAAGCGTCTGTGGGACGATCAGTCACGCTACTACTGGTATGGTGGCAACGGCTTATATTTTGACCAGTGGTCAACCATTAACAAGGAAGGTGGCAACTGCAGTTTTTACCATCAGACAAGTTTCAAATCCTACACT
Organism: uncultured Prevotella sp.; assembly: GCA_946186945.1. Taxonomy (GTDB): domain Bacteria; phylum Bacteroidota; class Bacteroidia; order Bacteroidales; family Bacteroidaceae; genus Prevotella. The sequence continues at coordinate 1,055 of CAMHPC010000135.1, read as the reverse complement.
CTTGTAATCAACTGGACATCAGAGAACAGCATCTCTATCAAATTGATTCCCTGCGAAGATGAACCCATATTCTATTTCTACAGTCCGCAGTTGCTACAAGGTCTGGGCATGACCGAAGATCAGTGGAAGAGCGAATTATTCAAGTTCTCTCCCCTTCGTTGGCGTACAAAGGAAGTGGATGCCAGTCTTAGTGGTAAGTACGACTACGCGTACCAAACCTGGAGCATGAAAGACGACCTGATGAAGAAAGCTGGTGTGGAAGGCATCAAGTTCATGATAAGAAAAAGTGACGGTATGATCATTTATTCGACCGGTGGCAGCGATTATGAGTTGGGTAATTCTACCTCAACTGAAGACAATGGCGGCGTACGCGTACAGACCTTCCAAAAACCCTCTTGTAGCTCTGGTACTGGGTGGTTCACACTGAGAAAAGGTAAAGCCCAGTCATACAACTTCTGCATCACCACAACAGGCACCCATCCTATCACACTCCAGATGAATGGTGACCTCTCTCGCATAGACAATAACCACTCTTCAAACAACAAGGAGTACTATCTGATAGGTAACCTGAAGAACGCCAACGCCGGTGAGGACTGGGATCCTACCAATGCTTCTTATCGTTGGAAGATGGACCGCCACATATACAAGGACGGTAAGGTAGTGACAAGCGAAACAGGTTGTGACTCTGTAGTGTACTCAGTGACGGTGAACCGTCCTGCTAACGGCTGGGGTTACCTATATCTGGCTGTCTGCCCCGCCTTCCTGGTAGAGGACGGCGCATTCAACGACTGGGACTGGGGACACATCCTGCGTCCGCAGATAATCTACAACAAGCGTAAGGATCACGATGGCACCGCCACTGAGGGCTGTTTGTCGTACTACGACTCCAATGACAACGCATACGACGGTGGTTCGTTCAACGATGCCATCAACCCTGTGGTGAGCAACGACATAGAGTCGTACACCTTCACCATGAACTACACCTACAGCACCTACCGTCTGGTGTTCAACAGGAAGTTCTACATCGTAGGTCCTGCTGTGAACGGCACTACCGA
>CAMHPC010000134.1 GCA_946186945.1 uncultured Prevotella sp. | reverse complement strand
TCGTCGAAGTTACTGCCGTTCGGAAAAACAAAAATTATTTTGGTTTTTCTCTCACCTTGCACTAACTTTGACTTCGTCGAAGTTCTGCCGTTCGGAAAAACAAAAATTATTTTGGTTTTTCTCTCACTTAATCGTAACTTTGCAGCGCAATGGAAATAGAATTTATTCTTCGTATATTATGTGCCGCCGTATTGGGCGGTCTGATTGGTCTGGAGCGTGAGTACCGAGCCAAGGAGGCAGGTTTTCGCACCCATTTCCTTGTGGCACTGGGTAGTGCCCTGTTCATGGTCATCTCTGCCCACGGTTTTGGCGACGTGATGTCCACCGACAATCCCAACATCCGTCTCGACGTGTCGCGCATAGCCGCCCAGGTAGTGTCGGGCATCGGTTTCATCGGAGCCGGCACCATTATCTTTCACAAGAGTGAGAATGTGGTTCGCGGTCTGACCACCGCCGCTGGAGTATGGGTAGTGGCAGCCATTGGTTTGGCTTGCGGTGCCGGCATGTACGTGGTGGCAGTAGCATCCACCGTGATGGTGCTGCTGGGTCTTGAGGCGTTCAATTACTTCCTTCGTCGTTTCGACAAGCACAGGAAGGACAAGTGACCCCCACCAGTCACAACCATACTTACAGCACACAGCATCGATTAAATCTATCAACAACACAATAAGAAAAGAATACAAAAAAAGAAAAAAGAGATGAAGACCACATCGCCATTTTTCGCCCCCGAGTTTGAAAGCATGAGTGAGGAGCAGTTGCGAGCCCTGCAATTGGAGCGTCTGCAAAAGACTGTCCGTCATTGCATGAACAACAGTTTCTACAAGGAGCGTTTTGCTGCCTTGGGTATCACCCCTGAAGATATAAAGAGTCTGGACGACGTGCGCAAGTTGCCCTTCACCACCAAGGATGACCTGCGTGCCAACTATCCCTTCGGCATGAGTTGCGTGCCTTTGGACGAGTGTGTGCGTCTGCATTCCTCGAGTGGTACTACAGGCAATCCCACCGTAGTGCTTCACAGTCAGCGTGATATAGAAGAGTGGGCAAAGGCGGTGGCGCGTTGTCTGTGGATGGTAGGCAGCCGTCCAGACGATGTATTCCAGAACAGTGCCGGTTACGGCATGTTCACCGCCGGTTTGGGTTTCCAGTATGGAGCGGAGAAGGTGGGCATGCTCACCGTACCTGCTGCAGCCGGCAACACCAAGCGTCAGATCAAGTTCATCAAAGACTTTGGCACCACCGTGCTTCATGCCATCCCCAGTTATGCCTCGCGCATCTATGAGGTGATGCAGGAAGAGGGAGTGGACCCACGCAAGGACACCCGTCTGCGTGTGTTGTGCATAGGTGCCGAGCCCCACAGTGAGGAGCAGCGTCAGAGGATAGAGCAGCAGTTGGGTGTGAAGGCATACAACAGTTACGGCATATCCGAGATGATGGGTCCAGGTGTGGCATTCGAGTGTGAGGAGCAGAACGGTCTGCACATCTGGGAGGACTACTTCATAGTGGAGGTGATAGACCCTGTAACCTTAGAGCCCGTCGCCGACGGTGAGTTGGGTGAGTTGGTGCTCACCACCATCAACCGCGAAGCCATGCCCCTGTTGCGCTACCGCACCCGCGACCTCACCCGCATCTTGCCCGGCGAGTGTCCCTGCGGCCGTCATCACAAGCGCATCTCCCGTCTGCAGGGGCGCAGCGATGACATGATCATCCTCAAGGGTGTGAACATCTTCCCCATCCAGATAGAGAAGATACTGCTACAGTTCAAGGAACTGAGCACCGACTACCTCATCACCCTCGACACCCGCGAGAATGGCGACACCATGACTATCGACGTAGAGTTGAGCAACATGTTCACCGACGACTACAAGCAGTTGCAGAGTCTGGAGCGCACCATCACCCGACAGTTGAAAGACGAGATACTCGTCACGCCGAAACTGCGTCTGTTGCCCAAGGGCAGTCTGAAGGTGAGCGACGAGAAGAAGGCAGTGCGAGTGGTAGACAACCGCAAGTTGTTTTGACAGATATCATTAACCCATAATAGTCAATTGCTATGACAATACATCAGTTATCAGTATTTATAGAGAATCGAGAAGGCACCTTAGTGAAGGTATTGGAGATACTGAAGGATGCAGGCATACAGATAGTGGCATCTACCATAGCCGACACCGCCGACTACGGCATATACCGTCTGATATGCAATGAGAACATGCGTGCCTATGAGGAGTTGCACAAGGCGGGAGTGTCTGTAGCCCTGTCCGACGTCTTTGCCCTGGAACTGGACAACGAGCCCGGTTGCGCCTGTGATGCCGTGCGCATCATCAGCAATAGCGGCATAGGCATAACCTACATGTACACCTTCCTCCTGGGTGGCAAGGGCATACTCATATTCCGTGCCGACAACACCGAGGGAGCCCGCGAAGTGATACTGCGCAACAGCATGCGCTACATCTGCGAAGAAGACCTGAGGATGGGCTGAACATCAGACATACCATAGGAACAGAGCACTCTGTTTTTCAGAGTCCACACAAACGGTTGCAAAGGAAAAAACTTTGCAACCGTTTGCATGATATAAATCAAAAAAATAACGTTTTTAGAAAACAACGAGCGATAATTGTACGTATATTTGCAGTATCAAAATGCTATTATACATCCTTACTTTTATATAACTGACGGGAAGTCAGCATTATAACTGGAACAGCAATAAAAACTATCATAACATTTAAAACGCCTAAAACTTTTATGAAAAAAATCTACTCTACTAATGCGTGGCTTTTGCTGGTGCTGCTATTATTGGGTATGGCTACCCCTGCCATCGCCGATGATTACAACAGCACGCGTACAGATTTCCGCGACGAGACCATTTACTTCGCCATGACCACTCGTTTCTACGATGGTGACGAATGGAACAATGTGCTTTGCTGGGACAACCAGCAATGTCAGGAGCAGACCAAGGACCCATGTTGGCGCGGCGACTTCGCCGGACTGATAGAGAAACTGGACTACATCAAGGCACTCGGTTTCACGGCCATCTGGATCACCCCTGTGGTGCAGAATGCATCGGGTTACGACTATCACGGCTATCATGCCATGGACTTCTCCAAGGTGGACCTGCGCTACGAGAGTCACAAGTCATGGGGCTCAAGCAAGGATGTGACCTTTCAGAGTCTGATAGACGCTGCCCACGCCAAGGGACTGAAGATTATCCTCGACGTGGTATTCAACCACACGGGCAACTTTGGTGAGAACTACCTGTGCAAGATGTTCGAGCGCAACCCGAAGATCCGCAACCAGGCCACTCCCGAAGCCAGTCTTACCCCGTCGAGCGTTCTCGGCGGTGCCGACTACTGGAAGCTCCCTGGTGGAACTCAGTATCAGAAGCGTCTGGCTCAGATGAAGAACACCGATGGTCAGAACCACGACACCCACAACTACTGGCACCATGTGGCTACCTCATGGAACTGGGACGAGCCCTCTCGCTGGTGGGGTCAGATAGCAGGCGACTGCGTGGACCTGAACACAGAGAACCCCGCCGTGACCGACTATCTGGTAGAGTGCTACGGTCAGTTTATCAAGATGGGTGTGGACGGTTTCCGTGTGGACACCTCCGGTCACATCTCACGTCTGTCGTTCAACAAGTCTCTGATACCGCAGTTGAACGCCCTGGGCGAGCAGTACAAGAGCAAGCGTCTGAACAACTGCCCCTTCTACATGTTTGGCGAGGTATGTGCCCGTTTCGGTGGTGTGACCTACCGCGACCAGCCCAACCTCTCACCTTACTATTATACATGGGCTTCCCCCTCATCGCTTCTCAACCAGTGGAACAACGATGCTTCCTGGTGGGATCAGCAGTATGTACGCGAGGGTGCCGATCCTCTGGGCAACATGCTTCTCTGTCTTCAGGAGCCCAGCACCAAGCAGACCTCAACCAACGCTTTCCTGGAGAACGGTCAGTATCACACCCCCGACTATTCTCAGGCTTCGAAATTCTATGTGATTGACTTCCCCCTGCACTACAACTTCACTAATGCCGGCAGTGCAGTAGGTCTGGCCAAGGACGGAGACAAGTACTATAACGATGCCACCTACAATGTGGTGTATGTAGACTCACACGACTACGGCCCCCAGCCCAACGACCGCGTACGTTTCGCTGGCGGTACCAGCCAGTGGGCAGAGAACCTCTCGCTGATGTTCACCTTCCGTGGCATACCTTGTATATACTATGGTAGTGAGGTGGAGTTCCAGGCTGGTCAGGTGATTGACGACGGTCCTAACGGTCCTTTGAGCAACACTGGTCGTGCCTACTTCGGTGAATACCTGAAGGGTACCGTGACCGCCACAGACTTCGGTCAGTACACCGCTTCTGGCAATGTGCAGCAGACCCTGAACTACGACCTGGCCCAACATATCCGTCGTCTGAACCTTATCCGTCAGGCAGTACCTGCCCTGCGTAAGGGTCAGTACTCCTTTGACGGCTGTCAAGGCAGCATCGCCTTCAAGCGTGCATACGGCAACAGTTACGCCCTCGTGGCCATCAATGGCGGTGCCACCTTCACAGGTGTGCCAAACGGCACCTATACCGACCTGATCACCGGTCAGAAGTACAGCGGCACCACCATCACCGTATCTGCTCCCAGCAACCAGGGACAGTTGCGCGTGCTGGTGAAAGACTGGAACGGCGGCAAGGTAGGTGAGGATGGCAAGTTCATCTACGCCTCATCTCCTGTTAGCCATGGAGGCAAGCCTTCATTCAGCGACAGCGGTGCCACCCGTTGGTGGAAACCCAGCGATGCTACCGCAGGTGCCGCAGTGACCCTGAACCCCAATGGCGGTTCATTCAAGACCGAGACCCAGACCGTGACCGCCACACTGAACGAGGAGGCAGTATCCGGCTGGTATCAGGTAGGCAACGGCAGCAAGGTGAACCTTTCCAAGGGCACACCTGCCAGCTTCACCATCGGCAACGGCATGAGCTACGGTCAGACGGTGACAGTGAAATGGGGTGCTACCAACAGCGAGGGTGACTCATACACCGGCGAGGCTACCTACAAGAAAGTAGATCCCAATGCCACCATCACCATCTTCTGTAAAGCCAACAGCGCACCCAACCTCTATGCCTGGTCTGGCGAGACAGCCCTCAACGGCGCATGGCCAGGCACCAAGATGAGTGCCACCACCACCGTGGGCGGACAAACCTTCTACTATGTGACCTTCTCTGACGTGGAGAGTATCAACGTGATCTTCAACAACGGTCAGGGAGCTCAGACTGGCGACATCACCGGCATCACCGAGGACACCTACTTCCAGTACGACGGCGGCACCACAGCCACCGACATCACCAGTCAGGTAGACGTGACCCCGACAGCCAGTGTGAAGTTCAACCCCAACGGCGGACAGTTCTATACCGAGACACAGACTGTGACAGCCACACTGAACAGCGATGCCAAGAGCGGCTGGTACAAGATAGGCAATGGCAGTCAGGTATCACTCACTCCCGGTCAGGCCAAGTCCTTCACCATTGGCGAGGGTATGAGCATCGGCGACAAGGTTACAGTAAGCTGGAGCGGTACCGCCTCTGACAACAAGGTTTACACCGGCAGCGTGACCTTCGAGCGTGCTGAGAAGCCCAGCGGCATCACCGTGTACATCAAGTGCAACACCTCACCCTACCTGTATGCATGGAAGGGCGAGAGCACAGCCCTCAACGGCAAATGGCCCGGCGGCAAACTCACCGAGACCACCACAGTGAAGGGACAGACCTTCTACTACAAGAACTTCCAGGAGCAGTCTATCAACATAGTGATAAACAACGGCAATGGTGCCCAGACAGCCGACATCACCAACATCACCAAAGATGTGTACTACGACTACAACGGCAGCACCGTGGCTTCAAACGTGACCTCCACCTACGGTGAAGGCGGTGACGACCCCACACCCTCTACCCTGATACACGCCTACTTCGTGAACACCCCGAGTTGGAGCACCGTGATGTGCTGGGCCTGGGACGCTAACAATGGCAACAGGAACTACACTGGCGGTACATGGCCCGGTGCCAACTGTACCAAGCTGAACATTAAGGGCGACAACGGAGAAGACATTTGGGAGTGGAAATACAATGGCAACCTGACCACCATGCCCACCCATATCATCTTCAACAACGGCGGCAACAACGACCAGACAGCAGACCTCACCTTCACCAACGGTGGAGTGTACAACAAGAACGGAGCCTGCGCAGTGCCCAACTCCCTCAGCGGCATCGACTACGTGAACATGCTCACCATCCAGCCGTACATCGTTTACGACCTGCGCGGCATGAAGGTGACCACCGTGTACAGCATGGAAGAGGCCTTCAGCACCCTGCCCCGCGGTATCTATGTGGTGAACGGCAAGAAGATTGCAGTACGATAATAACAAAATCACAATAAAAGACTATCAACATGAAGAAAATAATGACAACCCTGTTTGCGGCCATCTTCCCCTTGGTGATGATGGCCCAGGGTTGGCCTGCCAACTACACAGGCGTTATGCTCCAGAGTTTCGAGTGGAACGGCTATGACGCCACGAAGTGGACGGCACTAACCAGCAGAGCGGATGAGTTGTCGAACTGCTTCGACCTCATTTGGGTGCCCAACAGCGGTCAGACCGCAGGTGGTGCCAGTGCGCGTGACATGGGTTATATGCCCTGCTACTACTTCAATCAGAACACAATCTTCGGTACTGAGGAACAGTTGCGCAACATGATCTCCACCTACAAGGCAAAGGGTACGGGATTTATTGCCGACGTGGTGATCAACCACAAGAATGGCAAACAATCATGGATTGACTTCCCCAACGAGTCATACGGTTCATACAGTGTCAACTGGGTGCCTACAGAGGACATCTGCTGTACCGACGAG
>CAMHPC010000133.1 GCA_946186945.1 uncultured Prevotella sp. | reverse complement strand
GCCTGGAAGTCACGATACAGGAAACTGTGGGCATCGTCTGCCACCAGGTCCTTTGCCAGCAGACGGAAGTTGGCTTCCAACTTCAGTTCGTGGAAGTCGATATCGGTGGGCTTGAGAAAGCAGTACTTGAAGTAGTTCAGGTCGAACAGCACACCCTCCTCGTCGAAACACGGCTGAGGATAGCACTGGCTGAAGTCGAGTTCGCGGGCTCCGCGTATCTGTATCTCGGGCAGCGTGCGTATGGTGCGAACCAACAGTTGCTGCTCCTCCACGTTATACCTGCCGCCAGCCTCTCTGCCACCGCGCAGGGCATCGAAGAGTGAGCGCTCGCCCAGGTCTGACTGCAGGTAGCGCAACTCGTCGCCGCTCACTGACAGTATGTGTGGCACGGGCAACTGCCTGCGCTCGAAATGCTGACTGAGGTAGATGAAGGCATGGTCCTCGTCACGCGAGGTACCTATCACACCGATCACCGACGGGTGGCCAGCCGCCAGCATGCGGTAGTAGCGGCGGTTGCTGCCTGCCTGGGCTATGGGGGTCACCTGTTCGGGTTCTACGCCCGCCCACTGTGTATAGAGGTCTCTCAGTTCCTGCATGGCACTATTCCTCCTCTTTCTTGTCGCGGTCTTTGCGCTGCTGATACATCGCTATGTAGGCGTCTGCCAATAGGATGAGCATCAGTATGCCGAGCGACATCCACCACGACTGGGTGAGGTATAGCAGACCGGCAGAAACTACGAGTATGGCGATGATGTGCCATATATTTATCTTGCTTCTCATAAGGCTGTGTATGCTTGTCTAAAATAATGAACCTATCTGGTATACTGCCGCCGACACTACCCATGCCACGACAGTGGTGTAGCAGGCGGCGAAGAGTGCCCACCGCCAACTGCCCGACTCATGCTTGATTGCCACTATAGTGGCTATGCAGGGGAAATAGAGGAGCACGAACAAGAGGAAGGAGTAGGCGGTGAGTGGGGTGATGCCGTCGTGCGACATACGTGAGTGCAGCATCTCATACTTCTCTTCACGCACATTGCCGTCTATCTCGCCATCGTCTGCCACACTCTCGTCATTGCTATATAGTACTCCCAGGGTGCTCGCCACTATCTCCTTGGCTCCTACACCGGCTATCAGTCCCACATCCAACTTCCAGTCGAAGCCCTGTGGGCGGAATACGGGTTCCACCCACTGACCTATCCTGCCTATGAAACTCTGCTCCTGCTGCTCCTGGCTGCTCATCTCCTCATTGTGCGGGAAGTAACTCAGTGCCCACACTACGATGCTCGCTACGAGGATTATGCCACCCATCTTCTTCAGATACTGCTTGCCCTTCTCCCAAGTGTGGCGCAGCATCGCCTTGGCTGTGGGAAAACGGTAGGGCGGCAGTTCCATCACAAACGGGGTGTCCTCGCCACGCACCAGGAACCGGCAGAACAGGCGACTCATCACTACCGCCATGAGTATGCCTATCACATACAGGCTGATCATCACCATGCTGCGATATTGGGCAGCGAAGAAGGTGCCTACTATCATGATATAGATGGGCAGACGTGCGCTGCAACTCATAAAGGGCAGTATGAGCATGGTAATCAGACGTGAGCGTCGGCTCTCTATCGTGCGTGTGCTCATCACGGCAGGCACGTTGCAGCCGAAGCCCATGATCAGTGGTATGAAACTCTTGCCGTGCAGCCCCATCCTGTGCATCACTTTGTCCATGATGAAGGCGGCACGTGCCATATAGCCGCTGTCTTCCATAAACGAGATGAAGGCATAGAGTATGAGTATCTGTGGCAGGAATACTATCACTGCGCCCACACCGCCTATTATGCCGTCGGTGACCATGGCTTTCAGCGGACCGTCGGGCAAGAGGGTGCTCGCCTGCTCACCCAGCCAGCCAAACAAGGCTTCTATCCACCCCATAGGGTATTCGCCCAGCGAGAAGGTGACCTGAAACATGGCATATAGCACCATGATGAAGATGGGTATGCCCACGTACTTATGGGTGAGCACATAGTCTATGGCGTGGGTGGTGCGATAGGTGTCTTCCTTGTCGCCGGTGCTGTACATGGCTTCGTGCAGGGCTCCGTGTATGAAGCCATACTTCGCGTCCATCATCGCCGTCTCGGTGTCCTGCCCGTTGTCATACTCATAGCGCTTCACGGCATTGTCGCGCACGGCGAGTATATTCTTGCCGTGGGGCAGGGTGCTTATCAGCCGCTCGGTCTCGGCATCCTTCTCCACCAGTTTGATGGCGAGGTAGCGGGTGCTGTAGCGGCTGCGTATGTTGGGTACTTTGCGTATCTCTGCCTGCACGGTATTGATCACCTCCTCCAGGTGCTGACCGTGGTTCACGTGTATATGGTGATACACATTGCCTTGTGGACGGGTGCCGGCGGCAAAGTCCTCTTCGTGCTTGTCCTCATATTCGCCGCCATAGGCGCGGTGCCACTCCTGTATGTCGCGTGCCACCTCCTCGGGCAGGTTGCCCTCTGCATCAAGGAAGTCCACACCCTCATACATATTTATGATGATATGGAAGAGCAGGTTCACTCCCTTGCCTGTCTTGAATATGGTGGGCACCATGGGCACTCCAAAGAGTTTGCCCAGGGCGTGGTGGTCCAGATGGTCGCCGCGTCGCCCTGCCTCGTCATACATGTTAAGCGCACACACCATGCGCACGTTCATGTCTATGAGTTGGGTGGTCAGATACAGGTTGCGCTCCAGGTTGCTGGCGTCTATCACGTTGATGATGATATCGGGAGTCTTGTCTATTATCTCACGGCGCACATACAGTTCCTCCGGACTGTAGGCAGAGAGGGAGTAGGTGCCGGGCAGGTCTACCAGTCTGAATTCGTAACCCTCAAATTTCGCAGTGCCCTCCTTGGCGTCAACGGTCACTCCGGAGTAGTTGCCCACTTTCTCGTGTGATCCCGATGCCCAGTTGAACAGCGAAGTCTTGCCGCAGTTGGGATTGCCCACCAGTGCCACGTTTATCACCTTGCGGCGCTCCATGGCGCGTGTGTGCATGCGTTGCTCCATGGTCGACTGTAGTGGCGGCACCTGTTCGCTGTCGTGCTCCTGCTCGGCAGCCTCCTGTTCGCTCACCACTTCTATCATCGCTGCCTCGTCATGACGGAGCGATACCTCGTAACCCATCAGCCGGTATTTCACCGGGTCTTGCAGCGGGGCACTCTGCAGCACTTCTATGCTCTTGCCGCGTATGAAGCCCATCTCCACTATGCGCTTCCTAAATCCCCCGTGTCCCGTCACTTTCACAATGACGGCACGGTCGCCAGTACTCAGTTCTGACAGTCTCATCAGTCTTTGTCGTTGTCTTCTTCTTTCGTGTTTCTCTCTTCTTTGGTATATTCCTCCTCTTCGCCCATGAAGTATTGCTCTATCTCTCTGCGGGCGGCTCCGTCGGCATTGTCTATGTCGCGTATCAGGTGTCCCTGTTCCATCAGCAGTATGCGTTCGCTGATGTCTACGGTGTGGTTCAGGTTATGGCTGCTCACCAGCACGGTGGCATGGTGCTCGGCAGCATAGTTGGTGAGCAGGCGTTTCAGCACGTTCTGGCTGCGTGGGTCGAGGAAGTTGAAGGGCTCGTCGAGTATCAGCAGTTGGGGCTGGTTCAGCATGGCAGCGATGATGCCTATCTTCTGCTTGTTGCCCGCCGAGAAGTCGCGTATGAGTTTCTTCTGTCCCATCACCTCGCCTCCCATGAACGCCTCAAAGGTCTTCATGCGTTCCTGGCGTGTGTCTTCGTCTATGCCGCACACCTTGGCTATGAAGGTGAAGTACTCCTCCGGACTGAGGAAATCTATCAGAAAGCCCTCGTCTATATATGCTCCGGTATGGTCTTTCCATGCCTCGCTCATGGCAGGGTTTATTTCCTCACCGTCGTCGAAGTGAAGGGTCACTGCGCCGGTGTCGGCTTTCAGAAGGTCGAGTATTATGCGGAAGAGGGTGGTCTTGCCTGCACCGTTGTTGCCCACCAGGCCTAATACTCCTTCGCCTTCATGCGAGAAGTGGGCGATGTCTACCGCCCGCTTCTCTCCAAAGTTCTTCTGTATGTCGTCTATGGATATCTTCATCGCTTACAGTCCTCTTCCATGACAGTTCTTGAATTTCTTGCCGCTGCCGCAGGGACAGGGGTCGTTTCTTCCGGGCATCTTGTCCTTCACCACGGGCTGGCGGTTCTGCTGCTGTGCCGTCTCGCGGGTGTCCTGCTGGGCAGCCGCCTTCTGGTTGGGGTCGGTCAGTTCGTCGCCCTTGCTCTCGGTGTATCGCTGTGAGCGCTGCTCGGGTGCAGCCTCGCGCACCTGCTGCTGTTGTGTCTCCACGGGCAGGAAGGCGCGTGAGAGGATGCTCGCCATGCGGTTGTTCATATCGTCCACCATGCTGTCAAAGAGTTTCACACTCTCCAGTTTGAAGATGAGAAGCGGGTCTTTCTGTTCATACGAGGCATTCTGCACACTGTGCTTCAACTCGTCCAACTGTCGCAGGTTCTCCTTCCAGCAGTCGTCTATGATGTGCAGCATAATCACTTTCTCAAACTGCTTCACCACCGATTTGCAGTCGGTGTCGTATGCCTCCTTCAGGTTGCAGGCTATGCTGTACTGTCGGCGGCCGTCGCTGATGGGCACTATGATGCGCTCATATATCTGCCCTTGGTTCTCGTACACGTTCTTTATCACAGGACGGGCGGTCTCGCGTATGCGCTCTGTGCGGCGCTCAAAGGCTTCCATCACCTTGTCGTACGACTGCTCTGCCATCTCGCCACGGTCCTTGTTGTTGAAGTCCAACTCGCTGTAGGGGAACTCTATGCCTAACACCTTCAGGTACTGCTCCTTGCAACCCTCGTAGTCGTTGTTCTCTATGAAACTCACCACACGGTCCCAGAACAGGTTGGCTATGTCCATGCCGATGCGCTCTCCCATAAGGGCATGGCGGCGCTTCTCGTATATCACCGTGCGCTGCTTGTTCATCACATCGTCGTATTCCAGCAGGCGCTTACGTATGCCAAAGTTGTTCTCCTCTACCTTCTTCTGTGCGCGCTCGATGCTGCTGTTGATCATCGGGTGCTCTATACGCTCACCCTCGGCAAAGCCCAGACGGTCCATGATCTTGGCTATGCGCTCCGAGGCAAACAGACGCATCAGTTTGTCCTCCAAAGACACGTAGAAGACTGACGAACCCGGGTCGCCCTGACGACCGGCACGTCCGCGCAACTGGCGGTCCACACGGCGACTCTCGTGACGCTCGGTACCTATGATGGCGAGTCCGCCGGCCGCCTTCACCTCCGGACTCAGTTTGATATCCGTACCACGACCAGCCATATTGGTGGCTATGGTCACGGCGCCCAGACCATCGGTGCTGCGACCTGCCTGTGCCACTATGTCTGCCTCGCGCTGGTGCAACTTGGCATTGAGCACGTTGTGGGGTATACCACGCATCTTCAGCATACGCGAGAGCAACTCACTGATCTCCACCGAGGTGGTACCCACCAGGGTGGGGCGTCCGCTCTCACGCATCTCCACTATCTCTTCTATCACGGCATTGAACTTCTCGCGTGCTGTCTTGTACACACGGTCGTTCATGTCCTTGCGCACTACGGGGCGGTTGGTGGGTATTTCCACCACATCCAGTTTGTATATGTCCCAGAACTCACCTGCTTCGGTGATGGCGGTACCTGTCATACCTGCCAGTTTGTGGTACATGCGGAAGTAGTTTTGCAGGGTGATGGTGGCAAAGGTCTGTGTGGCAGCCTCCACCTTCACATGCTCCTTGGCTTCCACAGCCTGGTGCAGACCGTCGCTCCAGCGTCGGCCCTCCATGATACGGCCGGTCTGCTCGTCCACTATCTTCACCTCGCCGTCTATCACCACATACTCGTCGTCCTTGTTGAACATTGTATATGCCTTGAGCAACTGCTGCAGGGTATGCACACGCTCGCTCTGCACGGCGTAATGGTTCATCAGTTCATCCTTGCGGTTCAGGCGCTCCTCGTCGGTCAGTCCCGTCTCAGCCTCCAGGGCAGAGAGTTCGCTGGTGATATCGGGCAGCACGAACAGTTCCTTGTCGTCCACCTGCTTGGCGAGCCATTCTGTTCCCTTGTCGGTCAGGTCCACGGAGTTCAGTTTCTCGTCCACCACGAAGTACAGGGGTTCCACCACCTCGGGCATACGGCGGTTGTTGTTTGCCATATACTCCTCCTCGGTCTGCAGCATGCCCGATTTGATGCCCTCCTCAGAGAGGTATTTGATGAGGGGCTTGTTCTTGGGCAGCGACTTGTGCGAGCGATACAGTGCCAGGAAGCCCTGCTTGATTTTCTCCTGGTCGTTGGCTTCCCTGCCTGCGGTGATGAGTTGCTTGGCTTCGGAGAGGAACTTGGTGGCCAACTGTCGCTGCACTCCCACCAATTTCTCCACTAAGGGCTGGAACTCCTCAAACATCTGGTCGTCGCCCTTGGGCACCGGTCCGCTTATGATGAGTGGTGTACGGGCATCGTCCACCAGCACCGAGTCTACCTCGTCCACTATGGCGTAGTTGTGTGCGCGCTGCACCAGGTCATCGGGCGAGATGGCCATGTTGTCGCGCAGGTAGTCGAAACCAAACTCATTGTTGGTGCCGAAGGTTATGTCTGCCTGGTATGCCTTGCGGCGTTCGGGCGAGTTGGGGCGGTGCTTGTCTATGCAGTCTACCGAGAGACCGTTGAATTCGTACAGCGGACCCATCCACTCCGAGTCTCGCTTGGCCAGGTAGTCGTTCACCGTCACCACGTGCACACCGTTGCCGGTCAGCGCATTCAGGAATACGGGCAGGGTGGCTACCAGCGTCTTACCCTCACCGGTGGCCATCTCGGCTATCTTGCCCTGATGCAGCACGGCACCGCCGAAGAGTTGCACATCGTAGTGCACCATGTCCCACTTCAGGTCATTGCCGCCTGCTATCCAGTGGTTGCTGTATATGGCTTTGTCGTCCTCTATGCGCACAAAGTCCTTAGTGGCAGCCAACTCGCGGTCGAAGTCGTTGGCAGTCACCACCACCTCCTCGTTCT
>CAMHPC010000132.1 GCA_946186945.1 uncultured Prevotella sp. | reverse complement strand
CGTATGGAGTTGCCCATGGAGAAAGTGATAGTGAACATAGAGCATTTCGGAAACACCAGTGCTGCAACAATCCCTCTCGCTCTTTGGGAGAATGAACATCGTTTTCGTAAGGGTGACAATATGATACTCACCGCTTTCGGAGCAGGTTTCGTGCACGGTGCATCTTATCTGCGGTGGGGATACGACTCACAGTCGCAATCGAAGTAACTCTTTTACATGCTATAATGAACGCATCCCTACGTTGAGTAAGAATGCGTTTTTTTTGATTAAGATATAACAGACTCTTCATGCATAAAGCAGGATTCGTAAACATAGTTGGCAACCCCAATGTGGGTAAGTCTACGCTCATGAACCAACTCGTAGGCGAGCGGATATCCATCGCAACATTCAAAGCGCAGACCACACGCCACCGCATTATGGGCATAGTCAATACACCCGACACACAGATAGTGTTCTCGGATACCCCTGGTGTGCTCAAACCCAACTACAAACTCCAAGAGATGATGCTGGCTTTTTCAGAGTCGGCACTCGTCGATGCCGATGTACTGTTATATGTGACCGATGTGGTGGAGAATCCCGAGAAAAACATCGAATTCTTGAACAAGGTGGGGCAACTTACCATACCGGTGATACTGCTTATCAACAAGATAGACCAGAGTAATCAGCAGCAACTGGCCACCATCGTGGAGCGTTGGCATGAATTGCTGCCCAATGCGGAGATACTGCCAATATCAGCCAAAAATAAGTTTGGCGTGGACATGCTGCTCCGACGGATAAAGGAACTGTTGCCACCGTCGCCACCGTTTTTCGACAAGGAGCAATGGACCGACAAACCCGCACGCTTCTTCGTGAGTGAAATCATACGCGAGAAGATACTCCTGTACTACGACAAGGAGATACCTTATTCGGTGGAAGTGGGAGTGGAGGAGTTTCACGAAGATGAGAAGCAGATACGCATACGTGCCGTGATATACGTGGAGCGCGAGTCGCAGAAGGGTATCATTATCGGACACCAAGGAGTGGCACTGAAGAAGGTGGGCGCCGAGAGCCGGAAGGCTCTGGAGCGCTTCTTCGGCAAGAAGATATATCTCGAGACATACGTAAAGGTAGACAAAGACTGGCGAAGCTCAGACCGCGAGCTTAACATCTTTGGCTATAATCCTGAATAACAATCACTAAAAGCAAACTGATTATGAAAAAGACACTGGCCTTTGTGCTGCTGTGCCTGATGCAGGTGGCAGCCGTTAGTGCTCAAGAGAGCAACGTAGTGAAGTCGACCGGCCACATCGGACCGTATGAAGTAACGATGTTCATCGACACCGACGACACCAAAGAGGGCGACGAAGTGGGCTATTACTACTACAACGACCGCCCCAATACCCACTTCAAGCTGGTGATGCGCGAGTATACAGCCCTCAATGCACAGGGAACCATGCTCCTTGTGCTCGATGAACGCTCGCCCAAGGGCAAGCATACCGGCACCTTCCGCGGCAACAAGGAGAACCGGGGAGGTGGCTACGTGGGCACGTTCACCAACAGCAAAGGTCGGAAATACAAGTTTGAAATGATGGAGGAATAACTATATGGGAAACTTAGTAGCGATTGTTGGCCGTCCCAACGTGGGCAAGTCAACACTTTTCAACCGTCTCACCAAGACCCGCCAGGCCATAGTGAGCGATGAGGCAGGTACTACACGCGACCGACAATATGGTAAATGTGAATGGAACGGCCGCGAGTTCTCCGTGGTAGACACAGGAGGATGGGTGGTGAACAGTGACGATATCTTTGAGGAACAGATACGCAAACAGGTGCTCATAGCCACAGAGGAGGCAGACCTGATACTCTTCCTCGTAGATGTGAACTCCGGGCTCACCTCATGGGATGAGGACGTGGCAATGATACTGCGCCGCACCAAACTGCCTGTGATACTGGTGGTCAACAAGGTGGACAACTACGACCAATACAGTGATGCGGCAGAGTTTTATAAACTGGGGCTTGGCGACTATTTCTGCATATCCAGTGCTACGGGTAGTGGTACAGGCGACCTGCTCGATGATATCCTCTCACGTCTGAAATCCGACACGGGAGATACCCTGGAGGAGGGCATACCACGCTTTGCCGTGGTGGGCAGGCCCAATGCAGGAAAGAGCAGTCTCATCAATGCCTTCATAGGCGAGGAGCGAAATATAGTGACTGAGATAGCCGGCACCACACGCGACAGCATATACACACGCTATGATAAGTTTGGTTTCGACTTCTACCTGGTAGACACGGCAGGCATACGCCGCAAGAACAAGGTGACCGAAGACCTGGAGTTCTATTCCGTCATGCGTAGTATCCGTTCGATAGAAAACTCAGATGTATGCATACTGATGATAGATGCCACACGCGGTATCGAAGCACAGGATATGAACATCTTCCAACTCATCCAGCGCAATAATAAGAGTCTGGTTGTGGTGGTGAACAAGTGGGACCTGGTGGAAAACAAAGACCAAGTGGTAATCAAGACCTTCGAGAATGCTATACGCGAGAGAATGGCGCCTTTCACCGACTTCCCCATTATCTTCGCATCGGCACTCACCAAGCAGCGCATATTCAAGGTGCTTGAGACCGCAAAACAGGTTTACCTGAACCGTACGGCGCGTGTGGGTACTTCAAAACTCAATGAGGTGATGCTGCCTATCATAGAGGCGTATCCACCACCATCGGTCAAGGGAAAGTACATAAAGATAAAGTATTGCACTCAGGTGCCTGACACCCAGATACCCACCTTTATCTTCTATGCCAACCTTCCGCAGTACGTGCGCGAACCCTACAGAAGGTTCCTGGAGAACAAGATACGTGAAAATTGGAAAATGACGGGCTGTCCTATCAATGTGTTTATCCGTCAGAAATAGTATCAGAAACAGTGCGTGGAGCATATGGCTATCCGTAGCCTTATGCCCACTGCTTATGGCGTGCGGCGAACAAGCGGTACCTGATGATGATACCGTGGAGGCCGTGGCAAAGGCTTATTGCGACCATCTGCTACAGGGCAGGTATCGCGACTATGTGATGGGTCGTGTCGACTACGATGCGCTCCCGCAGTCGTACGTGGAGCAGTTGGTGGCTGACGTGAAGATGACCGCCCGCAAACAGCAACGCCTGCATGGCGGAGTGAGTGAGATAGAGGCGGAGCATGCCGATGTGGACGGCGACCAAGCCCTGGCATACCTCCTGTTCCACTATGATGACGGCACCACCTCGCGCGTGATGGTACCCATGGAGAGAAAAGGCCGGGTGTGGTATCTGCGTTAGTCCTTTCCTACCTCTGCTGCCCTCACTTTCTTGAACAGGTCCGACGCGAATACCAGATCGTTGAGATTTTTGTTGTTCGACTTCATCACGATATCCTTGTTGCCCTCCCACTCTTTCCTGCCTTTGTAGATAAAGATGATACTATCGCCGATACCCATCACAGAGTTCATGTCGTGGGTGTTGATGATAGTAGTGGTGTTATATTCCTTAGTGATATCGCTCAGCAGTTTGTCTATTACAAGTGAAGTCTTAGGGTCGAGCCCTGAGTTGGGCTCGTCGCAAAACAGATATTTGGGATTAAGGGCAATGGCCCTTGCTATAGCCACACGCTTCTGCATGCCGCCCGACAGTTCCCCTGGATATTTGCTCTGAGCATCAGTCAGGTTTACGCGGTCCAGACACTCTTGAGCCCTTCGGGTCCTGTCTCGCAGGTTCTGAGGTGAGAACATATCAAGAGGGAACATGACATTCTCCAGTACCGTCATGCTGTCGAAGAGTGCAGCCCCTTGGAATATCATACCCATTTCCCTGCGCAGAGCCACCTGTTCAGCCTTGCTCATGGCGGTGAAGTCCCTGCCGTCGTATATCACATCGCCCTGTGTGGGATGGAGCAGACCCACGATATTCTTCAGTAGCACAGTCTTGCCTGAACCGCTCTGTCCTATTATCAGATTGGTCTTTCCATTCTCGAAGGTGGCGTTTATGTCAAACAGCACATCCTTGTCGTCAAACGATTTATACAGGTGTTTTACCTCTATCATAGTGAAACGGTTCAGATTTGTGAAAGCAGTTGGGTGAGAAACACGTCGCTGAAAAGAATGAGCACACTGCTCGACACCACGGCATTGGTACTGGCCTTGCCCACCTCTATAGATCCACCATTCACGTTGTATCCGAAGAACGACGACACACTGGATATAATGAAGGCGAAGAAGGAACTTTTAATGATACTCATCCATACGTACCAGGATTCGAAACTGTGTTGGAAACCGATGGTCAGTTCGTCGGTGCTCATTATGCCGCCTATCATAGCCGTGGCGTAAGCACCCACAATACCCATGGCGGCGGAGAAAATCACGAGGAAGGGCATGATGGTTATCATGCCGAGTATTTTGGGCAGTATGAGATACGAGGCAGAGTTGACACCCATTATGTCTAAAGCATCTATCTGCTGGGTGACGCGCATGGTGCCCAGTTCGGATGCAATATTGCTACCCACCTTACCAGCCAGAATCAGACACATTATGCTCGATGAGAACTCCAGCAGCAGAATCTCACGAGTGGTATAGCCAGTCACGAACTTCGGCATCCACGGACTCTGTATGTTGAGTTTCATCTGTATGCATATCACTGCACCGATGAAGAATGAAATGAGCAGCACTATACCTATAGAGTCCACACCCAGTGATGACATCTCCTTGACATACTGTCTGCCAAACATCCTCATACGTTCTGGGCGCGAAAACGTACGTCCCATCAACAGTATATACTCCCCAAATCTATGCAAATGCTTAAACATGCTGCAAAATTACTGAAAATAGCAGGCAGAACAAAACAAACAGTTCTTTTTTTTGTTCCCTCTTCTCTGCGAAAGTGTGAGAAATGTGCAGTCATGCCGGCTCTCATTCCCCAAATATTAAAATAAATCGCCTGAAAAGTCGCTGTAACTAAAAAAAATAAGTTGCAGCGACTTTTTAAATCGAAAAGTCGCTGTAACTCTATCAAAAGTAGAGTTGCAGCAACTTTTCTGAATAGTGCAGTAGTAATTGATAGACACATGTGTATAAGGAGCGCACGGCATTCCTGCCGTGCATCAGACCATGTCGTCAGAATGGCTTTTTACCGATATTGCGATAATTTTATCCATGAACGTAAAAAAATAAATGGATTAAGCAGCATATTTTTATTTTTCTCCGTACCTTTGCGGCGATTTGTACCCCTTGTGGGCATAGGTCAGACATCGCTGGATAAATCAGAGAGACGTTATGTCTATTCTTGTAAGTAGAAACCTGAGAAATTTCGAACGTAGTCAAGATGGCATAGTGGATTCTCCATGCGTATACGCGTGGACTGTTTGCTATATCTTACTACAAGGTTTTCTCAGGACCTCTACTTGGAGATGTAAAGCATACAGCTCCACGCCTCTTGCGTTTAATAACATAGCATCATTGGAGCTGGGGTGCGAATGTAATGACCAACAATGATGAAACTATTTAACTACGTGTTTTCTGACAGGAAGAAAAGTCTTCTTGTCCTTCTGCTCGCTCTGCTCTCCCTCTCTCCCGCTTACGCTCAGCAAGGTTACGCTGTCTTCGATAGTTCCACCGGCACGCTTACCTTCAAGTATGGCACACCGACAGGAACGCTCTATACCGATTATTATAATACAAATATTGAAGAACATATTGTACCTCGTTGGTGCACCAAAAAAGAAATTACAAAAGTTGTTTTTGACCCTTCATTTGCGGAAGTCCGTCTAACTTCACTCTGTTGTTGGTTTTCTGATCTGTATAATTTGACAACAATTGAGGGTATAGAGTATTTGAATACAGAAAACTTGACATGTATGATGGGTATGTTTGAAGGCTGTAGGAGTCTCACAAGTATAGACCTTAGCAATTTTAACACATCAAAAGTGAACCATATGTCTTATCTTTTTGAACGCTGTAGTAGTCTCACCTGTATAGACCTCAGCAATTTCAATACTGCAAGCACTACGGAAATGTCTAGAATGTTTGAAGGATGTAGCAATCTTGCCGCTCTTGACCTTAGTAATTTCGAAACAGCAAACCTACGGTGGATGAATCGTATGTTTAAGGGTTGCAGCAGTCTTACTTCTCTTAATCTCAGTAATTTCGATACTGCAAACGTACTATCTATGAGTTGTTTGTTTGAGGGTTGCAGCGAATTGACCCATTTAACCTTTGGACAAGATTTCAGTACAGAAAAAATAACAAGTTCATCCAATAAGACCGATGTGTTTAATGGCTGCTCCAAACTCCGATACATCGACTTCTTTGACAGTGATGATACTGATGCTATTACAGAAGTAGACAGAGCCTCATCGTCATCCATGTTTAATAACGTTCCGCAAACTACCGTCATCTTCCTGCCTCATGGATACAAGACTTTAACCAACGTCCGCAATGTTGTGTATTCAAAGAATGGCAATCAAAACGACCTGTGGTGCCCAGAATATTATTCGGAGAACAAAGTAGATATAGAGTTCCCCTACGATTTCCAGGCAATTGAAGCAAAATATTCCCGAAGCATGAATGCCTCCACAAAGTACGGCACTACGATACTGCCCTACGCCTTTGAGTCAAACGATGAGGTGCAGGCATACACCCTACACCACGAAATGACAGATGCCATGTATTTCGTGGAAGCAGCCACAGTGCCGGCACATACGCCCTTCTTCTATAAGAAGAAAAATGCCACAGCCACAACGGTCAACTTCAACATGGCGGATGCTACCGATGGCATAACTGTAAATGCCACGCATACCACAAGCGCAGCAGAGGGCGGCGAACCCTATCAGACCGGTTCGGGTATGACTGACTGGGCAACAAAAGGCTATTACATCACTGAAACCATCACCGCCAACAATAACGGCACATTCTATATCTCCGGTGATAAGTTCATGAAAGCCATGGGTACGGTGGACATGTATCCCCATCGTGTCACCTTCCATGGTGCATGGACGATGGATCCGTCAACGAGCAGCAGTGGAAACATCATGCCGTTTGAGTTGTTAGGCAGCGGCG
>CAMHPC010000131.1 GCA_946186945.1 uncultured Prevotella sp. | reverse complement strand
GGTCAGTATCAGTCGCTTGTTGGCTATATCTATCTTTACTGCACCACCTTTGCTCACTATGTCCATGCCTATGCAGCCGGCATTGTCGACACAGTCGTACTCCATGTTCATTACACTGCTCGCAGGGGTGATGGTCACGGGATAGTTGGTCACACTGAGGTTGCCTATGCGCATACGGGGTATGCGGTGACGACCTGTGAGACGGGTGTGACCGGCTGCATCACTTATCAGGAGGAAACCAAACTTGCGCTTGGTGTGGATGGCTGTGCGGGTGAAGAGCAAACCGCTGCTGCAACCGGTGTCAAACACGAAACGGTGGATACGGCCATCTATCTCTACCGGCACGAGGATGCGACCCCTGCGTATCTCGATGGGGATGGTGTCGGCATAGTCGTGACGGTCTATGCGCATCTTGCTGAAATACTGACCATAAACGGCAATGGCCATAAATAGTGCCACTGCCGTATGGGTGATTCTCTGTATGTACATGTATCGTTATTTCTCGGGATGAAGGCCACCACGTATCACAAGTGACATGCCGGGATGCAGACCGTCGACCTTATCTACCGGACGGGCCTTCACTTCAAAGGTCTTCTGGTCATAACCACCCGTACCGCTGGTGGCTTGCCAACTGGCAAAGGCTCCCTTGTCCTTTATGTGATACACACGCATGCGTATCTCACGGTCCAGAGCAGGAACATAGGCGGTAAACTCATGACCGTTCTTCAGACCGTTGAGCATTTCCTCGCGCACATTGAAAGTGCCCCACATGTCGTCCATCATCGATATGGTGACTATCGGACTGCCGGCACCCACCAATTCGCCTACCTTGGGGTAGAGGCTGGTCACCTGACCGTCGGCAGTGGCTATCTGATAGGTCTCGCGTATGTAGGAGTTGACTTCCTGTATGGCTCCGCGTGCCTGGTTCACCTGAGCCATGGCGGCACGGCGCTCTTCCTCACGGGCTCCGTTCACTGCCATGTCATACTGACTCTTGGCGGCTGACACAGCCTTCTGAGCTGCCTCATACTGCGCTTCTGCCTCATCGCGCTTCTGGGCGCTCACCACACCCTCGTCGTATAGATGCTGTACACGCTCGTAGGTCTTGTGGGCTATGTCCAAACCTACCTTTGCCTTCTCCCACAGGTCGCGGGCTCCTTCTATCATCTCTCTGCGAGCACCTGCCTGGGCCATGTCGCTCAGGGCACGCGCTCCCTCCTCGGCGCCCATGGCCTGGGCTTTCTTGGCATTCACCTCAGGGGCATCTATCACTGCCACGGTGTCACCACGATGCACGGTATCGCCCTCTCGCACTCGTATCTCTTGTATCCTGCCCGGTATCTTGCTCGATACTCGGTATTCACTCACTTCCACCTGACCCTGTATCACTTCATCATTGCTATTTAGGGTGAGATAGGAGATGAAGGCTACTATTGAAGCCACTATGATGGCAAATAGTACTATCAGAAATATGTTGCGGTGTTTCCTTATTATCGACATGGCTTGCGTGATTAACGTAATATTCCCAAGGACTTGCGCAGGTTTATCTCCGACATGCGAAGGTCCGCCTCAGCATCTATCTTCTCACTCTGAGCCATCTCCCATGCGGTCTGCGCTGCCATAACATCGGTGGTGGTCATCACTCCCTCGCGAAAACCAAGTGTGGCACAGCGAAGGTTTTCTTCGGCACTCTGGATATTCTTCAGAGCCATCTCATACTTCTTGCGCGACTCGTTCAACTTGAAACGCGACTGGGCGGTCTGAAGTTCCATCTTCTCGTTCACTTCGTCATACTCCAATTGGGCTATGGTGGTGGCAGCCTTGGCGGCAGTGGCCTTGTAATGACCCTCACGCCAACTCCAAATGGGGATGCGTGCCATGACGCCTACATTGAACACTCCCTTGAACTTGCGCTCGAAACCGTTGAAGACGCTGGGGTTGCTTATCAGATAACCGGCTGTCAACGCTAACTGTGGACGATAGGCTGCCTTGGTCAGGGCTTCGTTGGCTTCGTTCATCTCTATTGCTGTGTGCAACATGTGGAGTTCGGGACGGGCGGAATAGTTCAAACTGTCGGATAAGATATCGCTCGCTCCTACATATACATCGGTGCGCTGCTCGTCGCTAAGGGTGATGTCGCTGTCCAACGGTAAACCGCACAACTGGCACAAGAGCATCTTGGAGAGGGTCACTCCGTCGCGGGCCTGTAGCTGCTTTATCTCGGCTTCGTTCACTCTGACGTCTACTTTCAGTCCATCACTGCGGGTGGCCACTCCCTCGGATATCATCTTGTGGACATCACCACTCAACTGCTTCACCAAATTCAGAAAATTGTCGGCCAAACGCTGCTTCTGTCTCAGTGTTACTACCAACCAGTAGGCTTCGTCTACACTGTACAGGGTATTCTGGCGCTTCAACTCGCCCTCGCTGTCCAGCAACTTCACATTCAGGTCGGCCAGACGGTTGGCAGCGGTGATGGCACCACCCATGTACAAGGGCTGCTTCAACATCACGGTGCCGGCAAAGAGGTTGCGGGTGTCGGTGCGGAAGGCATCACGAATACCGCTGCCCAACTGGTTGCCCACTTGTTGTATCACTGAACCTATCTCGCCGGCACGCTGACCAATGGCTGCGGCTGCCTGGGGACTGAGAAGACCGTCCTGTACCATCTTGGCAAGGACATCGCCCACGGCACCGCCCATTCTTCCGCCGATATTGGTGCCCAAATTGCTCAAGGCATCCTTCTGATCGTCGCTCAGAATAGACATTTCACGACTGGTCCACTCGTAGGCTGCTATGGCGTCTATGCTGGGCAGATACTTGGTGCGAGCCACCTTGCGAGTGGCATCTGCCTTCTGCTGCTTCACCTCGGTTATGGTCATCTGCTTGTTGTTGGCTAAAGCCAACTGGCGACAGTCGTCCAAGGAGAGCACTCGCTGACCGCTCATACTCATCACCACTGTCAATAGCATGCTGGTTGTCAATAATCTTCTCATCTTTGTCGTAATTTGCCTGCAAAGATACTGCATTTAATTAAAAAATAATAGGATGGCTGTATTTTTTATCACATCTGGTCTTTTAAGAAGATTGAGAAAAAACAAATAATCCAGTCATTCCTGACTCTCATGGATGCACATTTTTTTTCACATTATTTTGCAAATGTCAAATTCTTGTGCTAATTTTGCAAATGAGTGATACCATGAAAGGTTTTGAACATGAAAAAGCAGGGATTCTGGAAACGAGCCTTCTATCTTTACTACGATGGATTCAAGAACATGACCGTCGGGCGCACCCTGTGGGCTATCATCCTTATCAAACTGTTCATCATCTTCTTGGTGCTGAAACTCTTCTTCTTCCCTAACCATATCAGTGAAAATGCTGAAGACGGGCAGGAACCGCAGTATGTGTGGCAACAGATGAATAGAAATAACTAAAAACTATAAATGCTATGCTTAACCACTTGATGTTAGACATCGATGCAGGCACCATCGATTGGTCAAGGGCGCAATTCGCTCTCACGGCCATTTATCACTGGCTTTTCGTGCCACTAACACTCGGACTGGCTGTCATCATGGGTATCATGGAGACATGCTACTATCGCACAAAAGACGCTTTCTGGAAAGATGCAGCTCGCTTCTGGCAGAAACTCTTCGGGGTCAACTTCGCCATGGGTATCGCTACTGGTATCATACTGGAGTTTGAGTTCGGTACCAACTGGAGCAATTACTCCTGGTTCGTGGGTGATATCTTCGGAGCACCTCTGGCAATAGAAGGTATCGTGGCCTTCTTTATGGAGTCTACTTTCGTGGCGGTCATGTTCTTCGGATGGAAAAAGGTGTCGGCTGGCTTCCACCTGGCAGCGACATGGCTCACAGGACTGGGAGCTACTATCTCTGCATGGTGGATTCTGGTGGCAAACTCATGGATGCAGTATCCCGTGGGATGTGAGTTCAATCCCGACACTATGCGCAACGAGATGACATCCTTCCTCGACGTGGCGCTCTCGCCAATGGCAGTCAATAAGTTCCTGCATACCGTCACCTCTGCATGGGTGGTGGGAGCCGTGTTCTGCGTGGCTGTGGCAGGATGGTACCTGCTCAAGAAACGTGAACATAAACTGGCTGTGGCAAGTATCAAGGTGGGTGCTGCAGTCGGACTGGCCGCCTCGCTACTGGCCTTCCTCACTGGTGACCACTCTGCATATCAGGTGGCTCAGAAACAACCTATGAAACTGGCTGCCATGGAGGCTCTTTACAATGGTGGTAACGACCAGGGACTGTCTATCGTGGCTGCTGTCAACCCCTTCAAACAACCTGACTATACAAACGAGGAGGAGCCGCCTCTGCGCATTGCTGTGCCAAATATGCTCTCGTTCCTCGCCACACACGACTTCCACGGGTTCGTGCCAGGTATCAACGATATCATTAAAGGCGGATATACTAACCCAGAAGGACAGGTGGAACCGTCGCTCGAAGAGAAAATTAAACTCGGACAGGAGGCCATTACTGCTCTGGCTGCATACAGAAAACTGAAAAATGATGCTAAGGGAGAAATCTCTGAACAGCAACAGGCTCAACTCGATGGCTACAGCAAGACTATCAAAGACAACATGAAGTACTTCGGATACGGATATATCAAAAATTCCGATGAGATAGTGCCTTCTGTGCCCATCACATTCTGGGCCTTCCGCATAATGGTGGGACTGGGATCCTTCTTCATCCTCTTCTTTGCAGTGGTGCTCTTCTTCGTTTATCGAAAGGATATTGCCAAGATGAAATGGATTCATAAACTGGCTCTGCTACTGCTGCCTCTTGTTTACGTCGCAAGCGAGGCCGGATGGCTCGTTGCTGAGTTTGGTCGACAACCATGGACCATACAGGATATGATGCCAACATGGGTGGCTGTCAGCGACCTCAACTCGGGCAGTGTCATGCTCACATTCTTCATCTTCCTCGCGCTCTTCACTACTATGCTAGCTGTGGAAATAAGAATCCTCTGCCGACAAATCAAAAAGGGACCGGAACATTCCGAGATTAAATAATCTATAAAATTCTATCATCATGACATACGATTTCTTGCAACATTATTGGTGGTTCCTGGTGTCGCTTCTCGCTGCACTACTCGTGTTCCTCATGTTTGTACAGGGAGCCAACTCTATGATACGCAGCCTTGGAAGAACGGCTGACGAACGACGACTGCTCATAAATTCCACTGGTAGGAAATGGGAATTTACTTTCACTACTCTGGTCACTTTCGGAGGGGCTTTCTTCGCTTCGTTCCCGCTCTTCTATAGCACAAGCTTCGGAGGTGCATACTGGCTCTGGATGATTATCCTCTTCTCGTTCGTGCTGCAAGCTGTGAGCTATGAGTTCCAGAACAAAATGGGCAATATCCTCGGAGCCAATACTTTCCAGTGGTTCCTCATTATCAATGGTATTCTCGGACCGCTGCTGCTCGGTGGTGCCGTGGCCACATTCTTCGACGGCTCGAATTTCTTGATAGATAAAATGAACCTCACCGACAGCATGCAACCCGTTATCAGCCGGTGGGCTAATGCCTCGCACGGACTCGACGCGCTGCTCGACCCGTGGAACCTGATTTTCGGACTGGCGGTGTTCTTCCTGGCAAGGGCGCTCGGCACACTTTATATTATCAATAATGTGAACGACGAGAATATACGCAGTAGGGCTTCTGTACGCCTCATTGGAGCCGTGATTCCTTTCCTGCTCCTCTTCCTCGCTTTCCTTGTCAGAACTCTGCTCAAAGACGGCTATGCATACGATGAACAGGGCACCATTTTCATGCAACCTCATAAATATCTCGACAATCTGCTCTCACAGTGGTATCTGCTACTGCTGCTACTCATTGGGGTGGTCATGCTGCTCTACGCCGTGATAAAGACGATCACTAGCAAATCATACATCAAAGGTATATGGCCAGCGGGCATCGCAACGGTCATCGTGGTGCTCGTACTCATGCTCATGGCTGGATGGAACAATACGGCTTACTATCCTTCTAATGCTGACCTCCAAAGCTCGCTCACTATAGCTAATTCGTGCAGCTCGGAGTTCACTCTGCGCACTATGGCATACGTCAGCCTGCTTATCCCATTCGTGCTGGCTTATATCTTCTACGCCTGGAGGGCTATCGACAAGAAGATGATTGATCATGAGCAGATTAAAAATGATGACGCATATTAAAATAATTCTCGCCTGTCTGGCCCTGACGTGCTCCTCTCTCGTCAGGGCTCAGGACGGCGACAACACCAGACCACAGGTGGTGCTGCATACTACTAAGGGCGATGTCACTGTGCAACTGTATAATGAGACTCCATTACACCGTGACCGCTTCCTGGCTTTGGTCAAGGAGGGGTTCTACAATGGACTGCTCTTCCACCGCATTATCTATGGGTTCATGATTCAGACGGGAGATGCCGCCACACGCGACTCGCTCGTTGAGACACCGTCTCTCGACAAATCCTTGCTTCAGAAAATACCAGCAGAAATCCATTACCCTATGTTTATGCATAAGCGGGGAGCGCTATGTGCTGCACGAGAGGGCGACGGTGCCAACCCGCAGCGTATGTCTTCGCCCACGCAGTTCTATATCGTATATGGCAAACGGTTCAATGATGAAATGCTCGACAAACAGCAACTCTCTATCAACCGATCTATGGGTGAACAGGCTATAACTCTCACCGACGAGGTGAGGGATATATATAAAAGGATAGGGGGCTCACCTCATCTCGACGGTGCATATACGGTCTTCGGAGAGGTGGTGGAGGGTATACAGGTGGTAAGAGACATCGACTGGACTCCAACAGACGAACAGGATCGCCCTACAGAACCAGTGCGCATCATCAAAGCAGAAATAATACAAAGCCCTTAAACCCCTTAAAAAACCT
Source organism: uncultured Prevotella sp. (assembly GCA_946186945.1). Lineage (GTDB taxonomy): Bacteria > Bacteroidota > Bacteroidia > Bacteroidales > Bacteroidaceae > Prevotella. Next base: position 224 of record CAMHPC010000131.1, on the reverse strand, counting down.
CAAAATAAGCCTGCTTAGGTTGATTTAAATCAATAATCCCCTTTCTCTGCATTTTTTTTCAATTTTTATTGGGAGAAAATTTGCACGGACGATTTTTTTGCCATACTTTTGCATCCGCTTTCGACCAAAAACCGGTTGTGAGCGTAGAATAAAGAGTTCTTTGAACGTTTTACATAAGAGACAGAGAAGTAGTACAAGAAGCGTGCCTCTTGCTTCGTGCAGGG
>CAMHPC010000130.1 GCA_946186945.1 uncultured Prevotella sp. | reverse complement strand
GGATGTGCAAAACAATAGGCGGTTTTTTGACGAACCCACGGGGTTTACGTGGCGAAGTATGCTAAGTGTAGGCGCACAGTGATAGTCTGGCGATGCCCTGATGGTGTGATATTGCATATACAAGTCCCGGAGGGACGACAGAGTACAGGCAGGGGTGCAGCGAAGCGAAACCCCTGTGCGCCAAGCCCAGGGCAGCGCCCTGGGCTTGGCGCTTGTTGGGCTTACAGCCCACTGTTTTATAATTTTTCAAATCAATTTTCTTATAATTTTGAGGCCGTTAGGCCGACTATATAAAAAGGTTGGGACATTTTTTTATGCACGCAAGATGCGTGCGCTCCTAATTCTGTTGATGCATTGTTTTTTGCACGCAGGATGCGTGCGCTCCTGTTTGAATGCAGTTGAGAGAAGCGACACATAATACGATTTCAATAGGTATTATTTTTACGCATCGCAGATGCTTCTATTAGGGGCATCGGGATTGCAAATCCTGATGAGTTGATGCTGCAAGTGCTCGTAGCAGGGCGACCACTCCAGGGTCGATGTTGGTGGTAGCCATGTTATTATGGAGCGGTGACGCCCTCGGCGTCAGGATGCTACTCTCTCATCTTCAGGAAGAAGCGACGCAGATTGATGCCACGTCGGAAGTAAGTAGTATCGTTGTCTATCTGCTGACTGTTCTCGTAGCCTTTGTAGTATACAGCCGAATGGAGTTCGGGATGTGGTTTCTTGGTGAAGACAAACTTATGTTCGAAGGGCAGTGCATCGAATGCCTTGAGATGAGCGTATGTACAACCGTTCATCTCAGAGAGTTTCACCACGATGTGACGGGGGTCCATCCTACTCTTGCGTCGCTCCCATTTCTGCAGCACCTCCTGTTGGGAATGATAATGCAGGAATACGATTTCCACATCATCGAGCATGCCGATAGGCACCTCCGTCTCGCCTCTTTGTTTCAATGTGTCGGCATACTTAGACTGCTGCCATGTGATGAAACGTATTGGTTGCTGCAGGTAATACTCCAAACGTTGCAGGAAGCGTATATAGTCGTCGGCGAAGAAATACAGTCCGACGGTAGGTGTAGGATATGGCAGCCACCCATAATAGCGATACACATGTCCCGCCCAACAGTTGTTGCTTATGATAATCGGTATGGGGCAATTCATCCTCATACGTCTCAGTGGAGCCAACCAAGGGTTGGTCTTCTCGCGTAGTCTGATTATTAAAGAACCATATAGCGACATGCCTGACTATCCTTTCTGTTCACGTTTTATTGTTTCAAAGAATTCGTTCACTCGTGCATTGACCTGCGAGGGCAGATAGCGGTGTGACACCTCGAAGTTTCGCGTGGCTTGTTGGCGCATTGTGTCTTTGTTCATAGCCAGCACCGCCTGTACGATATCATCCACATTCTTCCTGCGAGTGACGAAAGCAGCATCTATCATCTCAGGTATGCCTCCAGTACGACTGCCCACTACTGGCATGGCACGACTCATAGCCTCTGCCACCGACCTGGGCAATCCCTCTTGCAGACTCGCCTGCACGTACACGTCAGCCTGGTCCATATACTGCAGCACCTGTGCCCGTGTGCACTTGCCAAGAGTCTCTACACAGTGTTGCACGTGGAGTGTGTGTGCCAGTTGCATCAGATGGTCGCCCTTGCCGGCACCTATCATCTGCAGCCTCACGTTCACACCTTTCGCCAGCAGTTTGGGCAGGGCACGAATGATGAACTGCTGTCCCTTGAATCCCACATCCAGGTGTCCTACTGTGAGGAGAGTGAGACTGCCGTCATTGTCATCGATATGTAGCATGCGCCGTGTCAGGATGTCTGACAGTTCTTCCGGGATATTGGTATCGGTGCATCCCAGCGACTTGCCACGTGTGGGGTATCTCTGTTGCAGGAACTGCTCCGTCACATACCATGCATATTGGCTGTGGAGCACCGTATGACGGGTGGCACGAAATTCGATGGGAGCCATGAGTCGTGCTTTCCAGTTGCGATGGTGCCACATGCCATCCCACACACACGCCACGAGAAAAGTCATGTAGGGCTTCTTCTCCTCTCGTGCCACTCGGAAAGCCAGGTCGCTTACCGATGCCGGCACGTAGCCTATCACCATGTCCACTTCCTTTGCAAAGCGTCGTATCGTTTCCTTATTATGTCGTCGGTCGAAGAAGCGTTTCTTCAGTCCTTTCTCGCTGTCGAGGAATGCCACATGTGCGGCATCGAGGCAAGTGACGGTATCCACGGGTTGTGTAGACTCGCGGTCGTCGCGGCAGGCACAAACGTAGAGTGAGCCGAAGCGTTGGAAGATCTCGAGTGTGGAAGAAAGGGCGAACTGGCTGTACACCCTACCCTCCCTCACACTCAGTATCTGTTTTGTGACGAGCAGCACTTTCATGATTCAGATTTTTTTTGTTAATATACGGTATTTCCAGTACAGACGGCGTGTGAGCGAGCCGTATGTGAGTCTGTACTCTGACGAGAATGCCATGCGCAGTCGGCACGCCAGAGAGTGCGTGTATCGTGCACAGGTATCTAACAGTCGGCTACTGTGTTCGTCCATGTCTTTGCCACATGTCTCGAACATAGTCTGGGCAAACGCCCATACAGGCATGCTGGACGGTGTGGAGATGCGTTTCAGGCGTTGTTTCTTCTCTTCTGGAACGAGAGTGCCCACCACATTATTGCCATGCAGTCGGTAGTTCAGTCCGGCTCTCTCATCATAGACCACCTGTCCGAAAAAGGTGGCCAAGAGAAACATCCAGCGGTCGTGTATCAGGTGTCTGTCTGCGGGAGGCATATACCGTCGTGTGAGGGTGAGCAGTGCATGATTGAACACCATGGTGCAACCTGGTATCCAACTCTCTATGAGCGATCCGCCTTTCGTTATCACCCTATGGTGATTTACTGCCGGATGTGTGATATGCCCCTCGGCATTGCAGATATTGTAGTTGCAGCCATACAGGGCAGGCATGTCGGCATCCACTTGTTTCAGTGCCTCCACCCCGCGTATCAGTTTCTCGGGCAGCCACACGTCGTCCTGGTCGCAAAAGGCATAGTAATCGTATTCGGGTGCCATGGCGATGAGTTGCATATAACTGTCTGCCGCACCCACGTTCTCCCCCCTCACCAACTCTATATGCATGTGCTGAGAGGCCTGGGAGAGTATCTCCATAGTACGCGGGTTGGTGGAACCATCGTCGCGTACCATCAGATGCGGGGTAACACCTTCCAATGCTCGGATACTATCGAGTTGCTGTATCAGGTAATCAGTGCCGTTGTATGTAGACAGCAGTATGAGTACGGTCTGTGCCATGAAGAGCTTACTTCCCCTGGTTCACCAGTTCCCATTCCTTCTTGGTGAAGTCGGAGGTGTCTTGTTTCCACGATGGATCGGGCATGTACCACCAGATGTTGCTGAAGTATTCGCGCAGTCCCTTGTCCTTAAACACGTAGCCGCGATTGGCGTATGGCAGGTTGCGCAGTATGCGCTTCTCCTGTGCCGTGTCTTCAGGATTCCAGGTTGGCACGTAAGTGTCGCTGCGGTCGTAATAGTCTCCCAGGCGGTAGTTATCGGTGAACATGCAATAGATGTCAGACGAGTTGATAGTGAAATTGTCCTTTGGGTCAAAGTTGGTCTTATGCCACTCCACCGTGCCATTCTTCAGGGCTATCTCTGTGTGGCTTTCTATGTCTTTGTATGGAGCATGACGAATTTTGCCCTTGCCAGCCACAATGCGGAACTGGGCTCCTTCAAACACGTTGTCTTCGATGAGGAACTGTTTCCATGTGGGTGTGCTGATGCGCAGGGTGAAGTCGTCTATCTGGTGGTTGGCCCAGCGTTTGGCAGGAAGCAGCCAGTATGGCACCTCGAAGGTGCGGCCCACGCCGTGACTCATGCGGTAGCGGTAGGTGTGGTGAATAGTGTTCTTGCCAGGGTTGAAATGAGCCTTGAACACATATGCGTAGGCATACTCAACAGACTCCTTAGTGGAGGTGTTGACTAGTTGGAAGCCGTCTGCCTCTGTGTCAACCTTCCATTTCTTGGGGTCAAGAGTCTCGAAGTTGCTATCCATGCGCACGATGGAGTTGGTATAGCCGAGGGTCTTGCCGTTGAGATTCACTGTGAAGTCGAAGATGTGCGGATGTCCGCCGTTGGGATTGAATTCAGAGTCATCGTTATATGGGGCAGATGCCTCGAATCCCATGTCTATGGTTTTCTCCGCTCCGTTGTTCATAAACACGTATTGCACGTCAACTCGGGCGAACCCGTCGTCGCAGATGTCGATGGAAAGCACTTCCTTGGCACAAGAGATGTCTGTTTCGCTGATGGGTGTCAACTGGCTTCCGTTCACATAATACACGCCGTCATTGGCTGCTGCCGTCAGGCATATAGCCAGCAGCAGGATAGTGGTCTTGAATGTTCTCATATTGATAAATAATGATGTCATAGTATGGTTATAAACAGGATACAATTGCGAAGCAAAGTTAATTACAACTTCTGAAACAGCCAAGCGTTCGCTGATTTTTTTCACAACATCTCTCCGTCATACGTTCATATAAGCGATGAGGGCACCCCCTTCGTGGGAATGCCCTCATGTGTAATGTGTCCGTCAAATGGTTTATTTAAACTTGAAGGAGTCGAAGATGTGGTTGACCACCTCGTCGGTGAATACCTTCTTGCCTTCCTCGTTGTATTCAATCTCTATGTCGGCATAAACCTTCTTCTCAGGATTGTAGAAGAACTTTATGGCCTGGAAAGTGGAGCCCCACTCTGTCTTGTGCTCTACTAAGAGAGTCCAGGTATTGTCCTTCTGCTCCTCCTTGACGATGGTGTCGTCCTTGCGATTATTCTTGTACTCTTCGAATTCTTTCTTCTGTGCCTCAGCGCTCATGTCATCACCCTCTTTGAAGTATACAGACATCATGTTGGTCATATTGTTGTCCTTCTCCAGGCTGTACTGCAGGAGTCCTTCCTCACCGTCTTTCTCCTCGAGGATAGAATTCTTGTACTTGAACAGTCCGCCGGGGATGTCGATGGTATAGCCCTTCTTGTTGTCGTAGGCCATGTAACCATTTTCTCCAGCCTTTGCCACAGATGCGTCATCAGCAGCAGTCTCGGTCTGCTCAGTGGTCTCAGTCTGTTCTGCACCAGCCTCAGCGCCTTCAGTCTGAGCTTTCTTTCCACACGATACCATCACCATGGCAGCGGCTGCCACAGTCATCATCATAAATGTCTTTTTCATCTTTCTATTTGTTTTTGGTTGTTTGCAGCACTTATCTCTATTACTTTCTCATATACTTAATGAGAGTGCTTCGCTTTGCCGTGTGCTGCATCAGCAAAACAATCAGCCCTCATCAGCGCGGCAAAGATATATAAATTAAAGTTACCAACAAAATATATTACGCATATTTTTTCGTTTTCAGTCGACATGTTCAGTTCAAGGACATACAGTAAATTTAATAAAATCCTAATGATTTCTAACGATTTCATTAAGACTATTGCACGACAAAAAAGTTTGTGGTACCTTTGCAAATAGAATGTAGTAAACAATTAAAGCAACAGAATTATTTGCCTTATAGCGGGAATATGAATACCTTTGCACGATGACCACGTTACTATTGCTCATTGTATTGCTTATCTGCCATTATCTGGCTGACTTCTGCCTCACCCTGCGCGTTATCATCAGGGCAAAGGCAGACGGCAGACGGTTGTGGCCTATCATGTTGCATGCAGCCGTTCATGCACTGTTAATTGGGGCGTGCCTCGTGGTATATGGTGTGAACTGGCAACTGTCGTTGATGCTGATGCTGGTGGAACTTCTCACTCATTTCCTGATAGATACAGCAAAGGCTCGTCTCTCGGCGGCATGCCCTACCCTGGCCGACAGTCGGAGGAAACCATACTGGATGCTATACGGACTGGACCAACTGCTGCATCAACTGGTGATTGTTGTGATATGGTATACGGCTACGTGTTGACAAATCATATTCTATACTGAACTAAAAAAATCACACTACGTTTGTACAAACGTTGAAAAGTTTGTACCTTCGCCGCGAATTACAACTAAAGGAACATAACGCACGAATTATGAGCAGACGATTCACCGACCGGCAGGTGACGATAATAGGTGTGATAATCGGTTTGCTGGTGACGCTGACCATAGCGGGACTGTGGCTTACCGTGAAGCATATAAGGGAGAAAAAGGACCACGAGCAATATGTGCGCGACTCGCTGCGTGAGGTCAACCGGCAGCGTGTGGCGGCGGAGTATGCTGCGGAAAAGGCGCTGGAAGACTCGGTGGAGGACTACAACCGCACTCACTCTGCCAGAGCCATCGCCGAGCGCATGCAGGTGATACTGGCTGGAGAGTTACAGCATAAAGGTCAGAAGCCCTACTACACCAGATACCGTACTGAGGGATTCCGTGAACTGATAGAAGAAGTGGCACAATACGAGCGCGACAGCGTAAGGCGTGGCGGTTCCTTCTACAACATACCTTTCTATAAGTACCTGCCCAAGCGAGACATAGTAGACTGCGAGATAACACGAGTGTACTATGTGACAGAGCGCACCGCGCTGGTTGACGTAAGGTATCTCCTACGCAACGACTCCATACCATCGAAAACCGCCATTTACTACCTGCAATACGACGATGACGAATGGTGGGTGGACGACTGCGTGATAAACCAGGAGTCGGAGCGCAGGTCGCTGAAATGGTATATGGAGGGACTGTATTTCATGGAACAGCGCGACAGCGTGCAGATAGACTCCATACACCCAGGGCGCAACGATTATTATATACCACGCGAGATAGTGGACTCAATGAAGAAGGAACGTGAAGCAGAACGACGCGAGGCTGAAAGGCGACGGGCTGAAGAGAAGAAGAATGCGGAGAAAGAGAAGTCAAAAGCTTCTGCCGACAAGCCAAAAGACAAACCAAAGACCACAAGCGACAAGCAAAAAGACAAGCCTAAGAATACGAGCGACAAGTCAAAGACTTCAAGCGACAAATCAAAGGACAAGCAGAAGGCCACTAGCGACAAGCAGAAGTCTGCCACACCCAAGAAAAGCGACATGAAATGAGGACAAGACACTTTTACTTGCTGTGCGTGACTGCGGCGGTGGTGCTGACTGTTTTTTCAGGGTGCGGACAGAAGTCCACCCCCTTGCAGCAGAAGAAGCATGCCAAGCCGTGGGCCGATGTTGACAGTACGGCTCAGATTGAGGCCGACCCTCAGGCTATTCACGAGGCTGACTCATTGGCC
>CAMHPC010000129.1 GCA_946186945.1 uncultured Prevotella sp. | reverse complement strand
GCTGCCGCTGTCAGGCGGATATATTGGCGGATGTCAGTGAAGGCGGTAGTCATAGTCGTAGGTGCTGATGATATTGTTGTTGCTGTCGTATGTGTACTTCAGTCGCATCAGTGTGTCGTACTTATAGAAGGTGGTGACACTGTCAGGTGTGGTCACTGATGTCAGACCGCCAAAGGGGTTGTAGGTATAGGTAGTTATAAGGTGAGTGAGATTGCAATTACGGAATGTTCTAAGATGACCGTGCAACGCCGCATTGAAGAAGTTATCCGGACCTACGGATGCCGGCCATGTGACACTCCCTTCTCCTTCGCACTTTGCAATAAGATAGTTATCTTTGAAATCCCATAGCAGATGCAAGTCTGGTCTGCCGTATTCTTTCACGAATCGTGGTCTTCCTGTGGCGGTGTACTCGGAAAAGGTAGTCCTGGTGAACAATGGGGTGCTTCCTGTACGCTCCATTACATTGCATGGCAACTGGTGGTAGGTGCCGTTTGTCTGCACGTTTGAGTATATCACTGAGTCTTCTTTTACTTTGGTTCCGTTTGTATAGTAGGATGTCTTGTGCGGATGCAGGCAGAATTCTTTCTTTACCCTATCGGGCAATTCCTGCGATTCAGTGAAGGGATATTCCCATGCCACTGCCTCATTCTCATACACAGTGTTTTCTGTGCGCCGTATCGGAACCATGACTTCCGTACGATGTGCATACGGATGGGTCATGTCAAGGTTTCTTACAGCATACTGGTTTGCCGTGTTTCGCGTGATATTTGAACCGTTCAGATATTCAGTCGTGGTTGTCTGTGTCACGCCACGTTTGGGGGAGAACATCTGATACACTCCTCCTGCCACGTAGCATGTCTCTGATCCGCTCCCGAAGTGTGCGAACATGTTGGATGCCAAGGTATATACTGTTTCTATGCTGTCAGGCCAAGTGCTTTGCTCACGGCGCACCAAGTTGCCAGTACTGTCATACTGCTCCAACTTAGTCAGCCTGCCTCGTCTGTACTGCCGCTCGCCGTATGTGTCATAGGGTGATGCATCGTCTGTGAAACAGACAAGAAACCGTTTGTCATTGTTGTCTTGCAATCCGGTGTATGTGTACCTGTTTTCACTTCCGTCGAGGAACGTCTCCTGTATCTCCGTGTATCCTATGTGGGTGCCGGTACTGTTGGCAAGGGGGAGGATGGAAGCTGTGTGAAACATTGAAGAACTTGCATTGGAGCCGCCCCCGGTATCAGCAATCCAACTATCCCACCAGTATATGGGTCGCGAGTAAAGTTGTCCACTCGATTTTGTCGCATCTGCTTGTTTCTTATATGAGAATGTGCGTCGCGAGAGCATTATTTGACTGAGTGTGTCATCATAGAGCGTGATGGACTTTATCCTCAAACCTCCTGCAATGCCTGTGGTATCGTGTAAGGTCACTCGGTCTGGCTTGGAGCAGATAGAAAAATCATGCGGTTCATATTCCAGTACGCTCATGCCGCCGGTGGGATATATTATCTGAGTGAGTGAGCCGTATTTCATGGCTATGGGGTCGGGATTGCGACTGATGCTGTATTCGTTGGCAACTGACGTCGTGATTGGCGGAGACGGAAGCGATACGGCATGCCCCACGAGATAGCCCCAATGGTCAACGCTGTCTGTCAGGTGATTGTTGGGCACGCTGGAGTAGTTGTCATACCTGAACTTATACGACAAAGGCGTACTGGTTGGTACTGAGATGTAACCGCTCCCTGTGACAGACACCTCGGTCAGGTGCATGCGAGGGCTGTAATCATAGTTAAGATTGTATGTTTGCGATATGTTGTCATACACTGTGCTCACCTTGATGGAGGTAAGGTCTTTTGCTCTGGTTGAGATCAGGGGAGTGTTTACCCTTACTTGCCATTCTGCATACCCCATGCCACGGTACTGATACAGTGTGTCAGAACAGTCATCTACTTGCAGGTAATAGAAAGGGGTCTTTTGATACCTAGGATTCGACTCGTATCCATAAGCATGATTGTGCATGTCTATCTGTAAGTCTGTATTATCCTTACCCCAAAGTTGCTGAGGTCCTATCGGACTGTCAGCCATGGAAAATAGCAGTTTGCAGCCGTTAGCACACTTTACCTGCTTCAGATAAACAGGTGAGCTGACAGTTCCTCCGTAAGGATAATTGAAGTTTCCCGATAGCGTTTCATTATGGTAGCCAAGAACAGAATTTCCGTAGTATTCTGAATTGACAGTCCACATCATGTCCTTGTAGGGTTGCGCTATGTAGTATCCACGTTCATATTCAAACTCGTACAGCACGTTACCAAGACGGTCGGTCACTTTGGTAAGGTACCAAGCGGTGGAGTTCCAGGAATACAATAGTTGTAGGCTGCACATATTGAAAAGACCTATGCTGTATTCTATGGCATTGTCTTGTTTTCCGCCGAATTCGTACATGTTGCCGTTCTCGTCCCTTAGTTTGATCCTGTCTATGACCTTGGGTTGCATATACAGGCTATCGCTACTTCCTGGAAAATGGTCGAAAAGGGGGCGGTCGTAATAAGTGGAATTATTTAAGTCGGAAGTGTCGAGAAGTACGTCCACATTACTGTCGCTGTCCACATGCCACTCTCCATCATTGCCGAGAAAGAAGTGGCCGGTAAATCCCATGAAGTTGAAGTAGAACACATCTGGGTCAAAGTCGTACTTCCTGCTATACACGGTATCGCGCAACATCTTGTAGTTGCCGGTGGGACTGTTGACGAGTTCAGGCAGCCGGCTGTAACATCTGAAATATGGCTGTTTCAAGCCGAAAGCTTGAGTGTAAAGTGAGTTCGGGATAAATTCATCGGGGTGACCGTTTATCTTGCGCGTGATGACACCTCCACAGTTGAGGTGCCAACCCTCGCCTGTGGGGCCGGGCAACTGGCTCATGCGAAGTCCGCTGCCGTCATAGTCCAGCCTTACATCGAGAGTCACGTCCCTGACCGTGGCTTTGTAGATGGGAACGGAGATGTTTACCGTACCTGTGTAAAGGGACACGGGGATATCGCCAAAGGTGCCGAGTGTCGCTGCCTGGGGCGTAGGTATGCCTTGGTAAAGGTTTGCTGTGGAATAGGCTGACTGTTGGCTCCATCCTTTCGCACATATCAGGATGAGCAGTAACGTGAGTATTATTTTCTTTGGCATCTCTGTTTCTTCATTAGGTTACTTCAGTGTAATTTTGTCAGTCACGGTGGCTTCTTTGCTCGTATATCTCACGAGGTAAACGCCAGGTTGCAGACCTGAAACCGGCACTTCCTGGCTGTATGTACCGGAAGGCATGTACTTGGCAGGTACAGTCCATACTGCCTTGCCGTCTGATGTATACAAGCCCACTGCCAATTCTGTAGCCTTGTTGATTGTATAACTGATGTCGAGCATTCCTTCCGCCTGACGTGATATCTTTCTGTCTTCTATCAAGTCAGCAAGCATATCATTGTCTTCTCTTGTTTTGGGATTGCTTGTTCCTTGTGGGTCTTGCTGCTTGATGCTGCGTTGCATGGTCTCTGGTACCTCTTGTTTCTCCATTGATGACGGCGGACTATAGTATGCAATGCTTGTTTGCATGCCGTTACTTCCGTTTACCGTGGTCAGTTCCATTATTGGATATCTGTATTCCTGAGAGTACCACTGATATGTGTCTATGTTTGCCGCATCATTGTCTGCTGATAGAAACCATGGTATGCTGTCGGGTGAGAATGGCTGCCCGTATCTTTGTGGATGTGTTCCTTGTACGCGGTGGGTGTGCAGGCGCAGCACGTGGCGCAGGGTGTCGCCATCGGGGGTTATTAAAGTCCCCTCAGCATCGGCTGTCACGGATAATGTCCCGAAGACTCGGGCATGTGTGTGGTCATACAGGTCGCCGCGCCCTTGATATGAACTGCTGATGGAGTCGCCGTATGAGAATGGGTAACGCAAAGCCAATCCCGGCTGGTCAATGGTGACTTTTAGGCTGTTTGTCTCGTAACCCATGAAGAGGACGGTATCGCCTGAAGTTCTAAGGTAACGCAGCAGCCCGGGTGTCTTGCAAGCCAGCGTGCCGAGGGTGTCCGACTGCCAGTATCTCATTCGGCAGGTCTTCTCCTTATCCAAATTGCTGTAGTCCCAGATTTTGTTCTGTCCTCGTGTGCCTGGGTCGAAGGCACTGGTTTGATATCGCTCCACAGTGTCGCCATGCCTCGGGGATTGACCTGCGGTAATACACATCTGTGCATGAGAGTGTGGCGTATAGTTGGCACAGATAATTACAGCCGATATCCGAAGGACGGAAAACAGCTGTCTCTTTATGTTAATGGTATGTTTCATCATGCAGGTCTATGGTTGGTAATGGTGAATAATGAAATGATTACGATACCGCGAATTTAATGATTTATGTAGTAGTATCCAAATATTTTGAGGATTTTTTGTCACTTTAATATTATTCATCCCAAAAGAAGAACCTTTACGGTTAATTTTGGACGCCTATTTGGATCAAATGGAATGTAGAGATGATTAGCAGGTACCCCAAATTTCCTTATTTCTTTCATATAGAGTAGATATTCGCCATAAAAATTATCATAATAATGAACTAAACATTTTATCTGGTAATCTTCATATTCCGAGATTAAGAATGTTTTGCCGTTTGCTTCAACTACCCTATTATCTCCTATAACATATAGATTTGAGCCAAACTTGATAACAATTGGTGCTGGCATTATTCTCTTTGTTGTTTCCTCCTTTGGAGAAGACAGTACATCATACATGATGGCATAATCTTTTGGGGTTATACTATATATTCTGTCAGGTAGTTTTATGGATTTAATTTTTAGTTTATAACTCTCGATAGCATCCGAATATATGTCACCGTAATCGGTATTGTATTCCACTATCCCTGTTGGATATACTGCGCTTATTACAATACTATTGTTGCTTTGCCTGCAACTACATATCACAAAAATTATGAAAAATGTAATATTATATCTCATATTAGTATGTATATCTTGGATCTTCAACCGGATAAACAGTCCCAAAATGATCTGTCCTAACTCCTTGATGTAGTTTCCTTGCCGTCCTCGTTTCACTGCCTGTGGTAACTCTACGTTCTTCTTTGTTGCCATATTGACGGTCAGGAGTTTCCCTCCTATCTCTATGTTCCTTGTGGTTCTTTATATCATCCAATGCGTGGTCAAATTCATGTTCCAATCTTACGGCTGGCGACTGTCTTTGTCCATTTGTTAACAACAAACCCTTTCTTGATTCCCATCTTACGACAGGATGTCCATTGGTGCTGTCATAAATCGTCCCATCTTTTTTTTCATTTCTTCCATCTATAACATGTATCAATACCGAATGGTTATTAACAGCATTAATAATATTTTCTCCTGCTTTGTATGCCTTCAGATAATTATATACATGTATAAAATCCAATACAAAACTATTATCGGGAAATCTGCTCTGCGTACCATCAAATCTGAATGAACGGTCTTTGCCCTGCTTGTCTTGATACCATATCTGTACATCTCGCCCATCCGGGTCAACAGCATTCATGAAATTGCCCTTGCAGTAAGAATAGGGCGAAACATCGTAGTACTTCTCGCATAGCGGGTCAATCTGGGTGAACATCGGACCCGTGACGGGCAGCATCCACCTGGCGCCGTAGTCGTAGGCTTCAATGCCCCACTCCCTGAGCAGTTCCTTGCCGTTATACTTCAGCGGCTGTTCAGCCGAACCCGTGCTCGTGTCCATCAGTGCGCCGCTGGCGTAGTAGTGGTTCACCTGCTCCGTGGAGTCCTCCTCGTTGAACACCACCCTCACGCTGCCAAGGTGGTCTCTGAGGTAGTAGTGGAACAGCGGGTCGCCTGCGTCGTCGAAGGTGATGTAACCCTTGTCATGCGCCACCCTGCTCACCTCGCCGTTCACCACAACCGTGTTGCCACAGTAGTCTATCGTGTCGCCCTGGTATGAGGGGACTATCGGACCGACTATGTCGCCACCTGGACCTCCGGGGTCATGCAGTCCGCCGTTCATTCCGTAGGCATCCCATGCATATGTGGTTATTACAATATAGTGCCTCATGTAAAACAAATTAGTGTTTTCTTTTACCAACTTATCGTAATGCCATAATCATGACATTTTCTCATGAATTCTGCACTGTCTTTAAATTCCTCAATTTTTTTACTGATGATTTCCTCTTCGGTAATAGTGTCTGGGTCATATCCTTTATTTAGGATATAGAACTTCCTTTCGTTTTTGATTTTATTAGCTGTCCTTGCTATTACCCAATTGTCGTCAGATTTTGCATCGACGACGTATTCTGCAAATCTTCCTGTACTATCGTATTGATTCTCATATGTGGGAATGAGATAACCGCCTCCATAGCAGGTATTCCCACTTATATTAGTACCATAAACAATAACCTTTCCTCCACCATCGCATTCCAACATGTAGATGTTATTTCCAAGGTCATACGAACCATTAATCTCAGGCCAAAGCCATTTTGAGGCAAATAGAAAGAGGAACAACACAATTACAAGAGATGTAAACACGAATATAACTCCAGTAACTAACTTACAGAAAAAGAGTATAATTTTGTCTAAAATAGTAAATATTTTCATTCTCTCAGCCTCCCTATACCATAATAAAATGTCTTAAATCCATGAATTTCTGGATTAATTCCTAATAATAAATTATTTGTCCTTATAAATAATTCACGCCAGAAATCGCCTCCAGTATTCCAATCATAATCTGTTGCTTTATCGTTTACTATCTCAACAGTACCAAGCGAACGGTCTCTCAATATCATATTAACTCTTCCTAAAGCATAGACGGTAGCCGCAAGTTCCATATTGACAAAAGACTCAAACAAGTTTTTTCCATTAAATAGGTTTTGATCCTTGCTTACGTTAACTTTGGGGAAATCATACGTTGATATTGAACCGAAATCTAATTGAGAAGTGTCAATATATAGGGTGTTATCAGGTGTTGGATTTTTTAAGGCATTAGGATGCATCTTAGCCCAAACTACTCCCTCAAGTATCGTAACAAATCCATCATAATCGGGTCTGTTAGGTAAATTGTCGAAGTGTTGATTAATCTTACTCTCAATATTCCCTGGAATTGCTCCCAATACCGCAAGATTACCCGCTTCTATATGAGACATGCCTTGTGTAAAGTTTTTTCTGTCCATAACAAAGTAATTTCCTCTAATCCCTGTATTATCTGTACCGAGAAAGTTTCCCTTTAAATCATAAATGGGATTTCTCCCATCCGGATCAATAGCATTCATGAAATTGCCCTTGCAGTAAGAGTAGGGTGACGTGTCGTAGTACTTCTCGCATAGCGGGTCAATCTGGGTGAACATCGGACCCGTGACGGGCAGCATCCACCTGGCGCCGTAGTCGTAGGCTTCAATGCCCCACTCCCTGA
>CAMHPC010000128.1 GCA_946186945.1 uncultured Prevotella sp. | reverse complement strand
GTAAGGAACATATCGCCGTTGGACATATCTCTGAATACGACGGGGCGATAGTTTTCTGGATGAATACCTTTTTTCATTTCTTTAATTCGTTAATAATATGATTTGTAATTAGGGTGCAAAGTTAATTACTTTTTCTTCTCCTGCCAAATTTTTCTTGTCTTTTCTTTTTTATCCATAGAAAAATGGCTCCACACGACTTGCGTGGGAGCCATATCTTTCATTCTTTTTGTAAAAAGAGGGTCAGTTGACTGCATCAGGATCTGTGCCGTAGGCATCGGTCGGGGTGATGACGAAGGTGGGTGCCATCACACTCGTGGTGTTCATCCACTTGCCTATGCTGCCGTAGAATATCACTTCCCATCCCAGTGAGTTGTTGGTGGGTATGTTCACACCGTTGCGCACCTGGCCACGTGGCAACTGCACGGGCATGCACTGTGCCAAGTCGACGACGGGTGCCGTATTGCCCGGGATAAGCGGTTCCGCACCTATCACCACATTGGTGGTCACTGACTGGGTGTACTCGAAGCGAACGGTGTTCTCGCTGAAGACATCACCTTCCACATAACCCACTATGTAGCCTTTCACCCACGCATGCTCAGCCTCGCCCAGTGCCTTGGCCTGCTCTATGGTGAGGGGATTCTCACGGGTGCCGGTGAACGGCACGAAGGGCACGTACTCCGTCATATAGTTGCCCTGAGTGAACTCTGGAGTGCGACCGCGGAAGTTCACTACCTTACCGGTCACCACCACCGCATCACCGGCCTTCAGGTACTTGTCGTTGGGCACGTCTATGCCGTTCAGACCCTTGCCGCGATATACATAGAGCACGTTCTCCTCGCTGCCGTCGTCGCTGATGTAATAGGTCACATTGCCAAATTCCTTGTTGAACTCAGTCACGCTCTGCACTATGCCGCTCACGTATATCTCTTCGGCCGACTCTACATCGGCTCCAAGGGTCTTGATGTAACGCAGGGCGGCAACCACGTTGTACGGGTCATTGGCGGTTCCGCTGCCACGACTCTCGCCAATTATCTCATCGGACTTTATCACGCCGTTCAGTGAGTATATCCAACTGCCCTGGGTCACCTCGGGGGTGTTGCCGCGGAAGTTGACTAGCTGGCCGCAGATAATCAGCTCGTCGCCCTTCTTGATTTCATCATTCTTTGTAAACTGCTTGTTGCCATGGCCGTAGCCGCGATACACGGTGAGCTGAGGAGTTCCCTCCTCCATGTTGTCGCTTATCATATAGTCGGCATTGCCAAACGAGGTGTCGATGGTGGGATCGGACGAGATGAAACCCTTAATATATACAGCATCGGTGGTTATCTGTCCATAGGCCTGGATGATGCGCAGGGCATCGTCTACGGTGTACGGATTCTCAGGAGTGCCGCTGCCGGTCAGGTCGTCGGGCAGTTCGGGCTTCTTCTCCTCTTCTGCCTCACCTTCCTTCACCTTCAGGTTGCGCACCTCCCAGGTGCGGGAACTCTTGCTGCTGGCATTGTAGTACAGGGCTATCACCACCTTCTTGCCCATAAACTGCTCGGGAATGTTACGGTCAAACTTGCTGAAGGTGTTCCAGTCGGTACCCTCCGTCAGGTCGCCTGTCATATCTTCCCAGTTGGTGGTGGTGGGGTCGCCGGTATATTGGTCGGTTATCAGCACCTGGTCTGCGCCGTCATTGCTCCTGTAGCGGAAGATGTACTCGAACAACAGATGCGCCTTTTCCTTACCTCCGAGGTCTATCTCGGGAGATATGAGATACGACTCCGACTCGGTGTTCGTCTTGTCAGAACTGTTGTAACCGGTGGCGGTGGCTGTACTGTAATTGATGGTCCAGGGGGTGCCCTTGATGTTAATCACAGTGAACGAACCGAAACTGGAGCCAAAGGTCTCTTCCAATATCACTCCTTCCTCTGGCTCGGGGGTGTGATGGGTGTCATTGGGGTCATCGTATGGAGCAGGCACGTCTTCGCAACTGCTGAACGACACGATAGATACTGCCATGGCAAGTATCATGTAAAATACTTTCTTCATCGTATATCTTGTTTTTTATTGTTTACTGGGTTGGATATCGTCTATGGTGCGCAGCAGTATCTGCCACGTGTTGTTGAAGCGGGTGAAGAGACCGGTGATGTCTACACGTCCAGTGGGCATCACACTGTTGGCAAAGTCGGCATACGAACTGGTGCGAACCACTATGTCGGATGCGTTGTGTCCTTTCAGGGCGCGGTTGGCACTGTTGGATACCAATGTCACACTGCCGTCGCTCGGGGCGAAGACTGCCTTGCCATCGGCATCAGCCAACTCCACTCCGCGCAGCACCATCAACTTGCCGCAGTTCTCTGTCATGTACTGATTGTCTTTAAGCATCTGTATGTTGAACTCTTCGGGCACCACACGGCTGGGGTCGGAATTGCCTATCAGCCGGAAGTGCTCGTTCCATACCATGCGGCTCATCCTGCTCACGTAGGTACGACCCGAGGCATTGGTGTAGGGCATGCCTATCTCGCCCTGCATGCCATAGCCACCTATGTACAGGCCTTTCAGTTCTACCAGTATCTCCTGGCCCACAGGCAGGTAGCCAAACAGACCACCCTGAGAGATGCATATCACAAAGGCGCCGGTGCCGTCGTCTATCGCCACCTCATTGTATATGTTGCCTTGTATGTCGTTGGCGGTCACTACGCCCTTCACCTGCATCGGCTCTTTCACTTCTTCCATCATGCCGCCATTAATGGTGTTGGCATAGCGTGTCTTCAGGTCGCTGATGCTGATGAGGTTGCTCTCGGTCAGACTGTTGTTGCCGTATGGCGACTCTGTGAGCGAGGGCTCATCCCACTCGCCCGACATGCAGGAAGCAAACACTAATGCGGCAAACAGTGATAGTATGTATTTAGAATAACTTTTCATGACGTACAAGGGTTTAAAATTTATATGTGAAATTCAGCATGCCATTGGTACCCCAGGCGTAAAATTTCTTCGGGTTCTGCGAGAACTTGTATGCACGCTGGTTGTTCATCGTACCATCTGTGGTCACTGTATAGTCGCTGCGGCTCTGCTCATAACCTCCCGTACACAGGTGCTGATTGTTCAGTATGTTGGTCACCATCAGGTTGATGCTCAGTGACTTGCCGCCGCGGAAACGTATCAGGCGACCTACACTGCCGTCGAGCATGAAACCTCCCTTGCCCTTGGCCTGGTCGGGCACTATATAGTTGCCATCGTTGTCCACGGCATTCATTGTCACAAGGGTGCTCTGATAACGGTACGAAGGACTGTATGACAGGTAGATGCGGTCGTAGTAGTTGCCGTTCAGACTGGCAAACCAACCACGGCGGTGGTAGTTGATACCCAGACTGTAGGCAGACAGCGGGGTGCCACTCTCATGCATGCCTTTGTTCATCACCACCTCGTCAGAGTAGGTACGCTTGGTAGAGTTCATGTAGCGCACATCGGCGTTGTTCACGTGCTTGCCTTCACCCCAGGTGCCAACGGCACGCAGGTCGAAGTCGCTGTTCAGACGTATGTCCACACCAAACTCCACTCCGTAGTGCTCTTTCTTTATATTGGTCATCGACACGTAGGAGAAGGAGTTGATATCATCGAAATAGAAATTCTGCCAGTCGGTCACATCGTTCAGCCTGCTGTAGTACAGGTTGATGTTACCACGCAGCCACGAGTTCTGATACTGATAGTCTATCTCGGCGCTCAGCACTTTCTCGTTGTGCAGGTTCTTCACAAAGTCATTGTTCATCTCGGGCGATACAAAGGCTGTCTGTGCCATGGGGGCATTCCACTGATAACCCACACCGGCACGCAACAGATGGCCGCTGCCCAGTTTCGCCGTCACACTGCCCTTCATGCCGCCGTCGAGGAAGCGGGCGGTCTTGCTCCTGCCAAAGGAGTTGTCGGCAAACATACCGTTGCGCATGTGACCGTAGCGGTTCATCAGTGTGCCACCAATCTTGCCTGCCACAAAGAAACGGAACATGCCGCGCTGCGTGGTGTAGTTGGTCCAGAGATAACCCTTCTGTACCTTCAGGTCGTAGTTGTAGCCGAAGATATCGTCCTTGCCTATCAACTTGCCCTGGCGGTCGGCACCCATGGTGTTCAGATCATACTGCACATAGTCGTTCTGAGCATCGTAGTTGCCCAGTGCGTACGAGTTGATATTGTGGAATGAGGTGGCACCCAGCAGGTCTTCCATCGTCTGGTAGTGCATGCCTTTGTTCTGTGCCAGGTTGATACCCAAGTTCCAGTTTGAACGGTTGTCGAGCACCTTCTTCCATGTCGACGATAGGGTGTAGTTCAGGTTGTCGTTGTGCTTGGCCTGTACGTAGTAGAGGGCATCGGCTCCGGAGAGGGCAGCCTGTTTGTTTGCCCAGTACAGACGGTCCCAGTTTATCTGACGGTTAGCCTTGTTGGCAGTCAGATATTCGTAGGCGGT
Source organism: uncultured Prevotella sp. (assembly GCA_946186945.1). GTDB lineage: Bacteria > Bacteroidota > Bacteroidia > Bacteroidales > Bacteroidaceae > Prevotella. Next base: position 3,090 of record CAMHPC010000128.1, on the reverse strand, counting down.
GTTCCAGTCTGCCAATCCCTGGTCACTCTGGTTGCTGTTGCCCTCGTCGGCATCACTCCATACATCGTAGTAACTGCTGGGCAGGTTCTTCCAGTAGTCGGGCTGAGGGTTGTCGGCATTGTTGTAGTTCAACTTCGTGCTCTTGTACCAACTGTAACGCACCATGGCGGTAGTGGTCAACTGCGTGTGGTCGTCTATTGTCCAGTCCCAAGTGGCAAGCAGGGTAGGCTGGAAGTCGTTCACCACGCGGGAGTTGCGCTTCTTGCCGTTCTGATAGCCCCAGTAGGGGTTGTACTGGTAGTTGTTTGCCAACCAGTAACTCTCGTCGGTGGCACCACCCTGAGAGGCACGCTCGGTGGGGTTGCCCCAGGTAGAGATGGACAGCACATGATTTCTGCCCCAGGTCTTCTGAATGCCAAAATAGTAGGACAGTGAATTGTAGAACGTGCCCTCCACATAGCCGCGGCTTGCCCAGCGATAGCCCAGACTGGCTGCCCAGGTCCAGCCACGCGAACTGACACCGCTGCCGTATGTCCACATGGCACGGGCAGTGTAGTTGCGGTTGGCAGCACTCAGCGATACCTTGTGACCACTCGCCACATTGCCGGCGCGGAAATTGTAGTTGTTGCTGCCACCCATAGCAGGCATGCTGAAGGCATTGTCCTCAAAGGGCAGAATGGCATCGTAGTTGCGGGTCAGGTTGTTCAAACCACCAACAATGGTGTAACGAAACTGACCGCTCTCCATATCGTTCATCAGTGCACCGTTGATGTACACCTCATTGTACTTCTGATTGAAGTTACGATAACGGAAACGGGCAGGGGAGAAGAGGAAACCCGACTGGCGGGCGTACACGTTGCTGCTCGAGTTCATGATGATTACACTCTGCGACATGTCCTCGTCTTCACCCAACTGGGACTCTGAGAATGTGAAAGCCGACTCGTCTATCGTGCCCGAGGACATTGCCACGGAGTCGTCGTCAGTAATCAATGTCGAGGGCAATTCACTCTGAGCACTTGATATACTGACATAGCAGAGGGCTGTCACTGCTAATATCAACTTTTTTTGCATAATATAATAGATGTGTTTAGTTGCTTTTCATTGTAATGATGCAAAGTAACAAAATCTTTTTTAAAAAATATTATCGTTCGCTATATTTTTTTGGCTTTTATTCACTTTTCTCATTTTTTATTACGATATTTGCAGACGTACACAGTGATGCATCTCATACCTATGAAAAGACTACTTTATCTTTTAATTCTTTATCTGCTGCCTTTCACTCTTGCAATGGCTCAGAAAACCAACGGCACCAAACAGTATCAGATGTTTGCCGTAGGATTCTATAACCTGGAAAACCTCTTCGATACTATCCATGATGCCGGAAAACGAGACCAGGAGTATCTGCCCGACGGGGCAAACAAATGGGGCTCGGTGAAATACTCACACAAACTGCACAATATGTCGAGGGCACTCGCTGACATGGGCACGGACAGACTGCCCGTGGGATGTGCCGTCATAGGTGTATCGGAGGTGGAGAATGCAAAAGCACTCACAGACCTGGTAAACCAACCCAGGCTGAAGCAGAGAAACATGAAGTTCTGCCACATAGAAGGACCCGACAGGCGAGGCGTGGACTGCGCCCTGTTGTACAATCCGGCTCTCTTCCGTATTAACGATGCTACATTGTACCCCTACGTGCCCGAACTGGAAAAAGACAGCAACTACTACACTCGAGGGTTTCTCACCGTAAAGGGGCAACTGGCAGGCGAGGACATTGCCGTCATAGTGTGCCACTGGCCATCACGATTTACCGGCTCCTTCTACCGCGAGTCCGCAGGACGACAGGTCAGACACATCAAGGATTCTCTCATCAAGGAGAATCCCGAACTCAAGGTCTTTGTCATGGGGGATATGAACGATGACCCACAGAATAGAAGTATGGCTCGCGAACTCAGGGCAAAAAGAGACATTGCAGACATGAGACCAAGGGATATGTACAACCCATGGTGGAAAATCCTCGACGATGGCAACGGCACACTCGCCTACCAGGGACGATGGAACCTCTTCGACCAAATAGCACTCTCGCCAAAACTGCTCAACCTCGAAGGAGAGAAGGACTACTCCACTCTCAAATACTTTAGGGCTGAAATACAGAGATTCCCTTACCTGCTGCAAGAAGAGGGAGCATACAAGGGCACACCAAAACGAACGCATGCCGGAGGTGTGTGGCTCGATGGATTTTCCGACCACCTGCCTGTAGTGGTGTATCTGGTGAAGGAAAAGTCTGACATACCACCCACCGACAGCATAGCAGCACCCACCGACAGCATAGCAGCACCCACCGGCACTCCCGCAGCACCCGAACCCAAAGCACAAACAAATGTGGAAACCGAAAAACCGACCATAAATCCTTAAAACATGACTATAATAGGCATAGCCGGGGGCACCGGCTCAGGAAAAACTACAGTGGTAAAAAAGATAGTTGAATCTCTGCCACCACACTACGTGGCTGTGGTGCCACTCGACTCATACTACAATGACACTACTCACATGACTGATGAGGAGCGACGCAATATCAATTTCGACCACCCCGATGCATTTGATTGGAAACTGCTCATACGGCAGATCAATGCACTGCGCAACGGAGAGGCTATCGAACAGCCCACATATTCTTATATACTCAGCAACCGACTTAAGGAGACGGTGCACGTAGAACCAAAACCTGTCATTATCATAGAAGGTATCATGACTCTCATCAATAGAAAACTGAGAGACATGATGGACCTGAAGATATTCGTAGATACCGACTCCGATGAACGTCTCATACGCAACATACAGCGCGACGTGGTGGAACGTGGACGCACCGTGGACATGGTACTGAAACGTTACTTGGAAGTGCTCAAACCCATGCACGAACAGTTTATCGAACCATCAAAGAAATTTGCCGACCTCATCATTCCGCAGGGTGGGGAGAACCTGAAGGGTATCGGCATTCTGTGCAGGTATATTGAAGGGCTGGTCAAATGACCAGCCCCTAATAATTTTATACAAGTTTCGCATGTCTATTCTATAAACGGCCTGAAAGGCCAA
>CAMHPC010000127.1 GCA_946186945.1 uncultured Prevotella sp. | reverse complement strand
CACAGCCATGAGTGCCTCGGCACAGTTTTATCCCGACGGTCGGCCCATCCATCCCAGCAAGCGTGGCGCATACTACGGCAGCCAACCTCGTCATCACGATTTCCAGCCCGACATTTACGGTGGTGTGCGCGGAGGTGTGAGTCTGAGCACAATAAACAGCGACTCCCCCTATCTGGACGGCAACCGTACCAAGGCCGGTGTGAATGTGGGTTTGGCAATGGGAGTGAGCCTTTCCAATCGCAGTCCTGTATATATGGAGACTGGTATGTATTTCGTGCAGAAGGGCGGCGAGAGCAAGCACAACGGCAACAAGTTCACCTACGGTCTGGACTATATAGAAGTGCCCCTTGTATTCAAGTACAAAGCCCCTGTGGGTGGTGACGTGACCATAGAGCCCTTCGTGGGCGGATATGTGGCATGCGGTGTCAGCGGTCAGATAAAAGACTTCGACGCTCGTCAGGCGTACAGCAGTTTCAGCAATAGGTACTACGACAATTTCCGCAGGTTTGACGGAGGTCTGCGCATAGGATGCGGCTTGTCTGTAGACTTGTTCTATCTGGAGGCAGGCTATGACTGGGGTCTTGCCAATGTGGGAAAGGACAGTTTTGACGACACCCACACCGGTGCCTTCAACGTGAGCGTAGGCGTAAACTTTTAGGAGAAATCTGAGAAATCTGAAAAATCTGAGCAATCTGAGCAATCTGAGTAATCGGGTTGCTCATATTTTTTGTAAAAATGCTACGGATTGGCAAAAAAAGAGGGTATGTATTTGAATATTTACGTTAAAATGAGTACTTTTGCATTCGATTTGCAAACAAAAAAAGGATAGACATGTCAGACCATCACATAGTAATAGGTCATAAGATCAAAGGTATTAGAGAGTCTAAGCAACTGAGTGTAAGTGAAATATCAGAGCGTACGGGATTGTCGGAGGCTCAGATAGAGTCAATAGAAAATGAAGAGCACCTGCCTTCTTTGGGTCCGCTGATCAAGATAGCCCGCGCCCTTGGTGTGCGTCTTGGCACCTTTTTGGACGACAACGATGAGTTGGGTCCTGTGGTGTGCCGTTCGTCGGAGCGTGAAGAGAGCATCAGTTTCTCTAACGACAGCACCGATGCCCGCAAGCACATGGAATACTTCTCGCTTGCCAAGGAGAAGGCAGGCAGGCACATGGAGCCGTTTATCATAGAGATACATCCTAACGGAGAACAGAGTTACAAACTCTCTTCTCATGAAGGCGAGGAATTCATCTATGTGATGAGTGGAAACATAGAGATAGTATACGGCAAGGAGACCTACCATCTGCAGGAAGGCGACAGCATCTTCTACGACTCGATAGTAGAACACCATGTACACGGCCAGGACGGCAAAGGAGCCAGGATACTGGCAGTGATATACGTACCCATTTGACCATAGGAGGCAGTAATGATGCAGTTATCAGAGCGTACGTTGGGTCAGTGGCTGGAGCACTGGGCCACCACCACCCCCGACAAGGAATATATAGTATATTCAGACCGTGATTTGCGTTTCACCTGGAAAGTGTTCAACCAGCGTGTGGACAATCTGGCGAAGGGACTGTTGTCAATAGGTGTGGAGCGTGGCAGCCATGTAGGCATTTGGGCTACCAATGTGCCCGACTGGCTCACCTTCCTCTATGCCACGGCAAAGATAGGAGCCGTATTGGTGACAGTGAACACCAACTACAAGCAGAGCGAATTGGAGTATCTGTGTGAAGACTCGGACATGCACACCCTGTGCATCACCGATGGCACCTGGGAGTGTGACTACGTGGACATGACCTATAAGATGCTGCCGGAATTGCGCACATCGGAGCGTGGTCATCTGTCGAGTGCCCGTTTCCCCCGCATGAAGAACGTGGTGTATATAGGTCAGGAGAAACACCGTGGCATGTACAACACTGCCGAGTTGCTGCTTCTGGGCAGAAACATAAGCGATGACCATCTGAACGAAGTGAAGAGCAAGGTGAGTTGCCACGATGTAGTGAATATGCAGTACACCTCCGGCACCACTGGTTTCCCCAAGGGTGTGATGCTGACCCACTACAACATCTCCAACGATGGCTACATCACCGGCGAGAACATGCGTTTCACCGCCGACGACAAGTTGTGTGTGTGCGTGCCCCTATTCCACTGCTTTGGAGTGGTGCTTGCCACGATGAACTGTCTGACCCACGGTTGCACCCAGGTGATGGTAGAGAAGTTTGACCCCTTAGTGGTGTTGGCATCCGTTCACCGTGAGCGTTGCACCGCCCTATACGGTGTGCCCACCATGTTCATAGCCGAATTGACCCACCCGATGTTTGAGATGTTTGACATGTCCTCATTGCGCACCGGCATCATGGCAGGTTCGCTCTGTCCGGTAGAACTGATGAAGCAGGTGAGTGAGAAGATGTTTATGACCATCACCAGTGTGTACGGACTGACGGAGAGTTCTCCCGGCATGACCCAGACCACCATAGACGACACCTTCGAGCAGCGTTGCACCACCGTGGGCAGAGACTTCCCCTTTGTAGAGGTGAAGGTATTGGACCCCGATACAGGTGAGGAGTGCCCCGTAGGCGTGCAGGGAGAGATGTGTTGCCGTGGTTTCAACGTGATGAAGGGTTACTACAAGAACGAGAAAGCCACAAAGGAAGTGATAGACGAGAATGGATTCCTGCATTCCGGCGACCTGGGTGTGAAGGACGAGGATGGTTACTATCGCATCACCGGTCGTATAAAAGACATGATAATACGTGGTGGCGAGAACGTATATCCTCGAGAGATAGAGGAGTTCCTCTACCACATGCCCGGTATAAAAGACGTGCAGGTGGCAGCCGTACCCTCGAAGAAATACGGCGAGCAGGTGGGTGCCTTCATCATATTACAGGAAGGTGTGCACATGGAGCCAGAGGACGTGCAGGATTTCTGCAAGGGCAAGATAGCACGATACAAGACCCCGAAGTACGTGTTCTTCATAGACGAATTTCCCCTGACGGGATCAGGCAAGATACAGAAGTTCAAACTCAAGGAAATGAGTTTGGCACTCTGCGAAAAGATGGGAATAGAGGTAGTTTAGTCTACCTCTATTTATTTTAAAGTAGGATCTATGAGTTCAAGCAGATAGTCGACAGCCCCATTCACCCCGAAGCGTGCCATATTGATAGCCACATCGTAGTTGCGTGCATCGTACCATTCGGTGCCAGTAAACGTTTTGGTGTACAGTTCACGAGTATAGTCATTGTCCACTATCATGAGTTTGGCATCCTCCGGGCTCACCCCGTATTTCTGCACTATTCGCATGATGCGGCTCTCTTGCGACCCATGTATGAAGACCTTGAGCGCATTGGGGTGGTCGCGGAAGATGTGGAAGGCACATCGTCCGATGATGATGCACGACTCTTGCATGGCAATACTTCGTATCACCTCAGCCTGCGCCTCGAATACCCTTCTTGACGTGACGTCGGCATCGCTGATATGATATTCACTGTGCTGTGAGTATCTGTTGTAGAATTGTGAGAAGTCGTCCCACCATGATGGGTTTCTTGTCTGGAGTTTCTCGATAGTTTCATCGTCGGCATCGAGTCTGCGCGCCACAGCCTGTACCAGTTGTTTGTCAAGCAATTTAACTCCGAGTTTTTCAGCGAGTGCAGCCCCCACTTCGTGTCCACCAGTCCCAAACTGTCGGTTGATGGTGATAATAAATTTCTCGTTGATATTCATAGCAAGATGTGTTTTTACGGTTATAGACAGCAACAAATATAGGTAAAAATTGCGATTTAAGCAAGCAAAAAGGCATAAAAAGCGCAAAAAAATATTTTTTTGCCCTGTCAGTTGTAAAAATAAAAAAAAGGTGCTATATTTGCAACTGAATGTGCTTATTCGTAATAACCAAAACAATCTGAGATATGAGACTTGACGGGCGTCGTGAGAGCGACAATTTTGAAGACCGGCGTGGCATGCGTGGCACGAGCAAGGCCGGCATGGGTATAGGCAGTTTGATATTGATAGGCATTATCACCCTGCTTATGGGTGGCAATCCTCTTGAGGTATTGCAGCAGAGTGGCGGTCTGGGCAGTCTGGGCAGTGGTGTACAGGAGGAGCAGACGAGCGAGCCTCGCGAGTACAGTGCAGAGGAGCAGGCACAGGTAAAATTCTGCCGTCAGGTATTGGCCAGCACAGAGGATGTGTGGTCGAAAGTGTTTCAGAAGATGGGCAAGAAGTACACGCCCCCTACCCTTGTGATATTCACCGGTGCTGTGCAGACCAACTGTGGTGGCGCGACATCGGCAGTAGGTCCTTTCTACTGTAGTGGCGACCAGAAATTGTACTTAGACCTCTCTTTCTTTCAGCAGATGGAAAATCAGTTGAAGTCGGGTGGTGATTTTGCCCGTGCCTATGTGATAGCCCACGAGGTGGGTCACCATGTAGAGAACCTGTTGGGCAGTCTGGGACGTGCTCACAGCGAGATGCAGGGTTCGAGCAAGGTGAAGGCCAATCAGGTGAGTGTGCGTCTGGAGTTGCTCGCCGACTACTATGCAGGCGTGTGGGCACATTACGAGGACGCAGAATTTGGTTCGCTTGACGATACTGACATGCGCGAGGCCATCAACTGTGCCCAGCATATAGGCGACGACTACCTGCAGAAGCAGTCGCAGGGCTACAGCCAGCCGGAGAGTTTCACCCACGGCACCGCTGAGCAGCGCATGCGTTGGTTGAAGCGTGGTTATCAGACTGGCGACATGAGCACCACCACCTTTACCGGCAGTTACGAATCACTGTAGTCTGAGATACTGTGCGCAGGCCTCGGCGCATCTTTCGCCATCGATACCTGCCGACACTATCCCCCCCGCATATCCGGCTCCTTCACCGCAAGGGAAGAGGCCGGATATGCGTATGTGTTGCAACGACTCACCATCCCTTGCTATCTGCACAGGAGCCGATGTACGTGTCTCCACAGCAATGAGAGCAGCCTCATTGGTGAGGAAGCCGCGGCTACGGTGTCCGAAGAGAGTGAAAGCCTGTTGCAACCGTCGTGTGATGAACTGTGGCATCCAGAAGTGCAGTGGCGATGAGATCAGTCCCGGTGCATAGGAAGAAGGAGGCAGGTCGTAGGACAGTCGTCCCTTGACGAAGTCGACCATGCGTTGTGCCGGAGCCGTCTGTTTCCTATTGCCTTGTATGAAGCAGTCATGCTCCAAACGTTGTTGAAACCTCATCATCAGCAGAGGGTCACTGCTATCAGTCTGCATAAATGCGGACACATCCTCAGGATGCAGTTCCACCACCATGCCACTGTTAGACCATTGCGTGCCACGGTTGCTGGGGCTCATGCCATTGACCACTATCTGTCCGTCGGCAGTGGCTGCAGGTATGACGAACCCACCCGGACACATGCAGAAAGAGTATACCCCACGGCCTTCGACCTGAGTGACGAACGAATACTCCGCCGCCGGCAGGTACTTGCCCCTACCCTTAGGGTTATGGTATTGTATCTGGTCGATGAGAGAAGACGGGTGTTCCAGTCTCACTCCCACGGCAATGCCTTTTGCCTGAATATCAATCTTATTGTCGTTAAGATACTCATACACATCGCGTGCCGAGTGACCAGTGGCGAGGATAACCGGTCCCCGCCACTCCCTCTCCGAGCCATCCACGAGCGAACGCGAACGAGCCCCCACCACCTGCGAGCGGTTGATAACGAGCGAGGTCATAAGTGAGGAGAAGTGCACCTCACCTCCCGCCTGAAGGATAGTACGCCTCATATTCTCGATGACCCTGGGCAGTCGGTCGGTACCGATATGTGGGTGAGCATCAGCCATGATACGCGTGTCAGCCCCATGCTGACAGAAGACGGACAAAATCTTGTCCACATTGCCACGTTTTTTCGAGCGTGTATAAAGTTTTCCGTCGGAATAGGCACCAGCCCCGCCCTCTCCGAAGCAGTAGTTGCTTTGCGGGTTAATTTTTTGTTGTCGAGTGATGTCAGCCAAGTCCACCTTTCTCTGGTGCACGTCCTTCCCTCTCTCCAGCACAATGGGTTTGAGATGCAGTTCAATGAGACGCAGGGCAGCGAAGAGTCCGGCCGGTCCTGCCCCCACCACGATAACCTGTGGGCAGTGCGACACATCGTGGTAGTCGGTGTGTATGAACTCATCATCGTCGGGCTGTTGCGCTATATACACCCTGATGGAGAGGTTTAGATAAATAGTGCGCTGGCGTGCGTCAATAGAGCGTCGGCGTATGCGCAGCGAGGAAATAGTCCTCGCATCAATCTTCAGTTGGTCTGCCACTATCTGTCGCAGTGTGGCATCAGAGGCAGCCTGATGTGGCAGCAGTCTGAGAGAAACATCGGTAACCATGAGTAGGAAACAGTATAAAAGCAGTGCAAAAATACTCAGAAAAAGCAAATAAAGCGAAATAATGTACAAAAGTTTGGCTGAAAAGAAAAATATCCCTACATTTGTCGGCAGAAAAGGTACAATTTATAACAACTAAAAATACAGAAACGATGAAAAAGACATTTAAAGTTTTGATGGCAATGGTACTCATGTGCCTGCCTATGGCATTTATCTCTTGTGGCAGCGATGATAAAGACGATGACGGCCCCAAGACCTGGAACTACAAATGGGAGATAAAGGACAATGACATAAGCGGCACCACCGAGGAGAAGCAAGCCCGTCTGGACGCAGAGTCGAAAATCAACAAACTGATAGCCTCAGCCCTTAAGACACAGGGAGGCACTGTGGATGAGAGTGCTCAGAGTGTGAGTTTTGTAAATGAAAATACAGAGAGCCAGAATGACTCACGCGTAAAATCAGCTTGGTATGCAGCAAAGGGTACTACTGACTTTACCACAGCAGCGGTCGACATGTCATCCAGTGCCAAAGTAGCCATCTATCGTGGCGGCAGCAAGATACTGGAAGAGAAAGTGAAATAAGCACACGTCATACAAAATACTGAAAAAGAGGTCTCTGTATGAGCCCTCTTTTTCATTTGGAGGATATTACTGAAAAAAATTGAAGAAGAAGAAAGCCGCCGCCCATTCCTTTTTCACCCCTCTTGCTCTTCCTATATTCTGACCGTAGCCATTGCGCACGGTGCCGTCGTCATAGATTTTTCCGATGTTTTGTCCGTAGCTATTTCGCACAGAGCCGTCACTTTCCACCCTTCCGATATTAGAGCCGTAACTATTGCGCACGGTACCATTGCTTTCTATTTTTCCCACCCGTTGACTGTAACTATTGTACAGAGAGCCGTCGGAACGGATTTGACCCACCCTGGAACTGTAACTATTGTACACCGAGCCGTCGGAACGGATTTGTCCGACAGAAGAGCCATTGCCATTGTATAGATACTGAGCCTGTGCAGCCGTAGGAACAGCGAGAGAGACTACAGCAGCGAGAGCAGCCAATAAGAATTTTATTTTTTTCATGATAGCGCAAGTATAAAATGGTTTACGATGCAAAAATATACAAAGCAGAGCACACATACAAGGGAAAAAGCCTACTTTAGAGTAGAGAAATCCCTATCATAAATCAGCAAGAAACACACACACGGTCAGCGATTTAACAAAAATTAGCACAATAATTGAAAAAAATGAACACATCATGTATGATTTTTCTTTAATTTTGCATTGATTTTCATTATTCAAAACAGGAAGTGACTGATTAGCAGACATTTAGATATAGAAGGGTAAAAAGATGAGACAGTTAAAGATTC
>CAMHPC010000126.1 GCA_946186945.1 uncultured Prevotella sp. | reverse complement strand
TTGTGGCTGTGCACACCAGGTCATCTGCCGACAGACTCACCCACGAGTTATTAGTTTCGAAAATGCTTTCACTCACCTCCTTCATGTAGACATTAATGTTACGCGCATAGGATGAAGTATTCTTCAGCCACATTGTGAGGGTAGTAATGGTGCCGCTCTTGCCTATTTCGTCAGCGGTATAGATCTGCTGCGTAAAGCTGTATTCGTACAGCGAATAGCTTGGCAGGTATGAATCGCTTGAGGTGCTTGTAGGATCGCCGATCGTCACTTCCTCTGCCCACGCGCCCGACACTGCTGCTGCGAGCAGCACGAGCAAACTAAATATCTTCTTTTTCATATATCTTTTACTTTTAATTGTTATTGTTCTTTATTGGAGTTAAAAGGGGAGTTAAAGGGGGAGTTAAAATGGGAGTTAAAATGGGAGTTAAAATGGGAGTAAAGCACTTTCGTGCTGGACGATACCACTGCAAAAAATAAACATCACACTTTCTCGCCATAGAGATCGAATACCTCAGCTCCTGTGATTCTCACATTGTAGAAAGCGCCTATGCGTAGTTTCGCTTGTGCCATGGGTATCAACACCTCGGGATCCACTTCCGGTGAGTCGAACTCGGTGCGTCCCACATAGTACTCACCCTCGCGGCGGTCTATCACCGTGCATAGCGTTTTTCCAATCCACTGGTGCTGCATGTCCTCCGAGATCTCCTGTTGCAGAGCCATGAGTGCGCCTAAGCGTCGTTGCTTCACCTCGTCGGCGATATCGTCGGTGTAGTGGTTGGCACTATATGTGCCCTCCTCCTCCGAGTAGGCGAAGGCTCCGAGTCTTTCGAAGCGTGCCCACCTGACGAAGTCGAGCAACTCCTGGAAGTCGTCCTCCGTCTCGCCGGGGAAGCCCACCATCATCGTGGTGCGCAGAGCGATGCCTGGCACCCTCTCTCGTATGGCAGAGATGAGGTCGTAGGTCTCTTGCCGTGAGATATGCCGGTGCATGTCGGTGAGCATGTGGTCAGAGATATGTTGCAGGGCTATGTCGAGATACCTGCACACGTTGGCATGTCGGTTCATCACATCGAGCAGTTCCATGGGAAACTGCGTAGGGTAAGCGTAGTGTATACGTATCCACCGCACCCCTTTTATCTCTGCCATGCGGTCGATGAGTGTGGCTATCTGTTGTGTGCCGTCGATATCCAGACCGTAGAAGGTCGTCTCCTGCGCGATGACCTGAAATTCCGTCACCCCCTGTTCCACCAGCATCTCCACCTCGTCGAGTATGTCGTCCATAGGTCTGCTGCGGTGTTTGCCAGTGATGAGCGGTATGGCGCAGTAGGCGCAGTGGCGGTCGCAGCCCTCGCTTATCTTCACGTAAGCATAGTGTGGCGGTGTGGTGAGCACGCGCTGGTACGACGGTGCCGGCAGCGGCAACTCCGCCAGTCGGTCGGCGAGTCTATGGTAGTCGAACTTACCGTAGAAGGCGTCTACCTGCGGTATCTCCTGAGCCAGTTCTTTGCGGTAGCGTTGTGACAGGCAACCCATCACATAGAGTTTGGAGAGCAGTCCTTCGTCCTTGCGTTGTGCAAATTCCAGTATAGTGTTGATGCTCTCCTCCTTGGCGTCGCCGATGAAGCCGCAGGTGTTGATTACCGCTATCTCGCCATTGGGGTGTTTGCTGTCGTGAGAGCATGAGAAGCCCGCCAGCGACAGTCGGTGCATGAGTTGTTCGCTGTCCACCAGGTTTTTCGAGCATCCCAGCGTGATGATATCAATATGTCGCCGTCTCATTCGAAGAGCGAATTGACAAACTCCTTACTATTAAACAGTTGCAGGTCTTCCATGCCCTCTCCCAGTCCGATGTACTTCACCGGCACCTTCAGTTGGTCGCTTATGCCGATGACCACACCTCCCTTGGCGGTGCCATCGAGTTTTGTTATGGCCATAGACGAAATCTGTGTGACGGCAGCAAACTGTTTCGCCTGTTCGAAGGCGTTCTGTCCTGTGGAGCCGTCGAGCACCAGCATCACCTCGTCTGGTGCGTCGGGCAGCACCTTCTTCATCACCTCCTTCACCTTTTTCAGTTCGTTCATCAGTCCCACCTTGTTGTGCAGACGTCCGGCGGTGTCGATGAGCACCACATCGGCGTTGTTGGCTTTGGCTGAGGCGAGAGTGTCGTAAGCCACGGATGCAGGGTCGGCACCCATCTTCTGTTTTATGACGGTCACCCCTACCCTTTCGCCCCATATGCAGAGTTGCTCCACGGCGGCGGCACGGAAGGTGTCGGCGGCACCGAGGTAAACTTTTTTGCCTGCTTTCTTAAACTGGTAGGCGAGTTTTCCGATGGTAGTGGTTTTGCCCACGCCGTTCACGCCCACCACGAGTATGACGTAGGGTTTATGGTCGGCGGGCAGGTCCCAGTCGTCGTTGGCACCCTGTTGGTTCTCAGTGAGCAGGGTAGCGATCTCGTCTTTCAGTATGCCATTCAACTCACTGGTAGACACGTACTTATCTCTTGCCACGCGTTCTTCTATGCGTTGTATGATTTTCACGGTGGTGTCCACGCCCACGTCGGAGGTGACGAGCACCTCTTCCAGGTCGTCGAGCACCTCGTCGTCCACTTTTGATTTACCTGCTATGGCGCGTGCCAGTTTACCGAACACGCTTTGTTTAGTTTTCTCCAGACCCTTGTCCAGAGTTTCCTTCTTTTTCTTATTAAACAGTCCGAAAAGTCCCATAATCTCAATTTTGTGCAAAGTTAGTGCAAGGTGAGAGAAAAACCAAATTTATTTGAGTTTTTCCGAACCGCAGCCTAACTTCGCGAAGCAAAGTTACGATTAAGTGAGAACAATACAAAATGAGAAACGAAGTTTTTCATTTTTATTGTCGAACGGGAGTAACTTCGCGAAGCAAAGTTAGTGCAAGGTGAGAGAAAAACCAAATTTATTTGAGTTTTTCCGAAATTGCGAAGCGGATACAGTCCCGTAGGGACGACAAAACACAGGCTGGGGTGTAGCGAAGCGAAACCCCTGATGATGGATACAGTCCCGTAGCGACTATGTGACGCCGACGGCGTCATGGTTGCTCTTTTAAAGAACTGCTTAATCCAGGAGCGATTTCCGCCGGCTTATATGTATTGATTGTTGCGCATCGCAAATGCTGATATTAAAGGCATCGGGATTGCAAATCCCGATGAGCGGGTATGCTGCCCTGGGAGCGCCACAACGGGGCATGAGCTTGGCTACATAAAGTTATGACGCAATCAGCCCCGCAGCGTAGTGCTGCGGGGCTGAAAGGTTGCAATATGTATGTGAGATAATGGGCTTAATCCCAGAGGCTGGTGGCTACGGGAGTGAAGAAGTCATCGCCTGTGATGTCGTCGTCTTCTTCATCGAAGTTGCCCATGTTGGCACCTGCATCTTCGTCCTCCTTGCTCCAAGCTACAGTTTCTCCATCACAGAGGTGGCTGATTTCTATAACCTCCAACATAGGACGGATATATTCTTTCTTTTCCATAGTAGTATGCTCCATAACTTTATTTTACCACATATTTCTTTCCGTTCACTATGTAGATGCCCTTCGCCAGTCGGCTCAGGTCGCCGTCTTTGGCTACAAGCATGCCGCTGACTGTATAGACATCGCCGCGAGGTGCTTCTGTGCTCTCCACATTGTCTATTCCTGTGACTACCACTTCATCATCGAAGATGACGTTGAGCGGTGCAGGTGTGGCAGTAGCATCTGTTACCGGCAGTACGAAATAAGCACGGAAAGGCTTCAGGTTGGCACCGTTTGTCGATACCACAGAGAACACGCCCTTAGAGGCACTGTAGATGAAGCGGGTCTCGGCTGCTTGACTAACATCAGAAGTGCCGGTACCATCTGCTTTGCCGTAACGTGTCAGTTTCTTGTAGGCGTATGTGCCCGGGAAGCCTGAATGAGAGGCGGCAGCATTGTGGTCTGTGCTTGTGGTTTGTGCAACCTCAAACTTGCCGTCGGTCTTGCCGGCAGTCTTTCCGCGAGTGTCGAGCTTACCCTCTGCGCCCCAGTATATGTACGGTTCGTTGGCATTCAGGACAGTGGCATCAGTCTGCTGAGTGAATGTCAGGTCTTTGCCGCTCAAGCTGGTGAACTTGTAGACCTTGAGGTCGTCGCCGAAGTATGTCTTCAGTGCTCCGGGAGTAATAGATATCGGCAGCATACATGTAGTCTTCTTGGCAGCAGCCTGACTCATGTTGCGGTCGAAGATCAGGTCTTCGGCATAGAATGCCAGTCCAGGGCAGAACGAATAGCCACGTGTGCGATAGTTGTCAGAATTGTAGTTTGCATCTCCCGACGTACCCAATTCGACAGGCAGATAGCTGTCATCATAGCCAGAGTCGGAGAGATAGAGAGCCTTGGCAGTACCCAGCTTGTTGTCGTCCTCACCGCAGGCCACCACATTGAATGGATGGCGGCGGTCGGTGGCTTTCAGCGTAGTATTCTGTGCGTCGTCAGCTAAGAGGTCAGAGTTCATAGCTATAACGGTGTTCTCATTGGCAAAGATAACAGCATTTTGGTTCTTGCCACGGTCGAAGAACGAGTAAGCATTGTTCTGTCGCTGGCTGGGCGAGCCGGAAACCTGGCGACGGCGGTAGTCGTACTTAGTGATATCTGTAGGAGAGGTAGATGCAGTGGTGCGGAAGCCTGTCGTAGTGTTGGCATCCTTCAGCAGAATTACGTCGGCAAGGTCGATTTCACCTTCTGCACGAACAGCTATTGTCAGGCTTCCTGCAGCACTGAGAGTGGTGCTGGCTTCAAGTTTTTGCCAGCCTTTAGTCATTCTATTTTCCAACTGCTCACAACGTCCCACAGGGCTTATTGTCGACATTGCACCATCGCCGTTGCCTGTAAGGGTGATAGAAACTTCTTCATCGCTATTCAGTTTAAGGTGAACGGGAACGGCTTCACCGCGAACAATTGCCTGCACGGTGTAGGTTCCTGCAGCAAGTCCGGTAATGGTCTGATATGCCGTTTGGTCATAAAGATGCAAGTAACTCAAAGAAGTGTCACCGCTCCAGTGTGCACCGCTGATATTACCTCCGTCTCCAGTTGAATAGCTCCAATTAGAGTGATTGCTGGTAGGTTTCACAAGTCTTGTCAGGTCATCGGGGCGAGCCAGCCAGTAGTCGGCACCGTTGGGATATGCGCCGGCATCATTGCGGTCGATTGTAGTGATGGCAGCACCGGTATTGCGCTTGTAGTTCTCCGAGGTGGAGTAAGTGAAGTCGAAGCCGCCACCCACTTCGGCGTAGGTCACATTGTCACCATTAGCATCTATAATTTTCAGGAAGCCAGGTGTGGAGATGCGGTAGTTGTTGTCGCTGTCGGCGGTGCTGAAAGTACCATAGCTCAGCTTTGCTGCACTGGCACTGGTGTAGTCGATAACCTCCTCACCGTTTTCCACCTTAGTGGGATAGTACCATATTTCATATCTGTATGGAGGAGTACCGCCAGTGATGTTCAACTTAGCGGAGTTGATGAACAGACCACCTTGTGGTGTGCAGCTAATATTTGAGTGGAACGTGTACTGATAGGTATGAATATCGCCATAGTTACCGTCGACATCAAAGCCACGCACCTTCACGTAAATAGTATGAGCATTATTCGTCACGGTGCCATTATAACTGTTGTTAGCTCCTGTGTATGTTATTGTATGGTTTGCACCATCAAATGTCAGATTAAACGTGGCATCCGTGTATTTGGTAGTTTCATCGAGTGTGAAATACTTATCGGTGCCGAAGCCTATGGCATAATTCACTGCTTCAGAGTGTATGCCATCGTTTTTAGAGAGTACTACGGATATATCCTCGTTGGTGGTATTTGGGAAGTCATAGTTACCGTCTTCCGTTCCGGGCGACAACGTAGCGTCTGGGGTATGGAATTCCAGGCGGTAGGTCATGGTAGTGGCATTGAACGAGAAGGTATAACCCAAATAGTAACTCTCCGTCTCAGGGTTGAGAGACTGATCGCTGTTAGCGGTGGTCAGTGCGCCATGCAATGCGCGACCGTCGAGGTTGTTGTTCAAAGTTATCAACGGGCGGATGGCTGCATCCCAATTATTAGCATCCGAGCCAGGCACAACGTCAAGATAGAGACCACCCCAACCGGCATCGGGCCTGTTAACATTAATCTTATAAACTATACTGTCTGCATCGGCCACTTCCGTGGGACTTGGTACTCTGCCCTTATACCAATACGGAGTCATTGTCTTAGCTTGACTTATATCTATACTCACCTCTTTTCCAGCAGTCCAGTTACCTGCGAGTTTATAGCCGTTAGTATCTGAGGCGCCGGTAGTGGTGTAGTTGTAGAGCACATGTCCGCGGTCGGAGTTGAGGTTGAAGGTATGAGCCTTTGCAGAACCCTTAGCGAAAGACCACGAGCCGTCATTGTCGCCGGTAGATACGTTCTTGTATGCTGTTTCACCGTCATAACTGCTTCCGTTCCAGTAGTTTATGAAACTGACATAAGCGTTGTCTAGTGATCCTGTTATGGGGTGATTGCTATCGTATGGGTTGCCTGAATGGGGTTTGTAGCCCACAGCGAGGTCATCTTTGGGACGGTAAACCACCTCACCGTCATCACGCACGATGTACCACTGTATTGGAGTATCTTTAGATATCTCGCTCTTTGTCTTCCATGTCACGAGGTCATCATCCTTGATGGTGAACGTGTAGTACTTGGTACTCATCAGTCCGTCGCCTATCACTGTGGTTCCACTCCAATAGCGGTTGCGCGACGGCACCATTTTGAATGATGGCCACTTCTGACCGTTGGTAATCTGCGGCGACACCCAGTAGTATTCGTGTGCGCCGTCGCCAGCCACGATGCGAGCTTTCCAGTCACTGCCTTCCTTCTTTGCTTCCAGTCTTACAACCTGACCAGCAGTAGTTGCGGGAATGGTGGGAGTGCAATCACCGCCTGATGTAGTCAGTGTTGACCAGCTACTACCAATCGACGAACCGTTTCCATACCAAGAATTATTCAGTTCAAGTTTAAATGTTGAGGAACTATTGAAGTCGCTTAGAGCATCGAGATACCAGATGTATATATCATTATCACTGTCGTATTCGTTATACTTGATACCAATCCAGTCTACATTATTTGGCCGTTTATAAGCGCTCGTGCGCAGGGTGATGGATACCTCGGAAGGAGTTATAGCCCCCTTGTCTTCTATAGCAACAGTACCCTTATTTCGGTTACTATCTGTTCCTGAAACAAATGTTATTTTATAATTGTGATTTTGTTCAACTCCAGAAACAGCTATGCTATGATCATCTTGTTTATCACTGCTTATGTATAAAGAAGATCCACCAATGGTAAGCGTATTACCTGTGTCACCAGTGCCTCTTAGCCAATACTCGGTGTTCGAGTTATATATCACCTTTATTTTAAAGTGAAAGGTACCATCACTATTAGGATCCAAGACCGAACCTGCTAAAGTCATGTTCCATGAAATTTCATCAATCTCATTTGATGTGTCACCAAACTTGTAGTCACCACTTATGCCCCAATGGTCATCGAAACATAAATAATAGTCCCAAGAATTAGCTAAAACCGTGCAGGGCAAGGCTAACAATGCTGCCAGCAGCCCTAAAAAAGATAAAAGTTTTTTCATGCAATATATGTTTTAGAGTTTTTATGTAATATTCGTGTATATAGTATTTGTTGGCAATTTAATTGTTGGTAAAATGGAGCGGACGACGATG
>CAMHPC010000125.1 GCA_946186945.1 uncultured Prevotella sp. | reverse complement strand
CATTTCTCAATGAGTTTCTCTATGTCGGGGTCGTTGGGCATCATCCAGTTGTCACCCCATTTCACGTATGCCACGTCATAATCGGTTAGTGAGATGGAATAGGAGAATACGGGCTTGTGGAGCAGCACGTCAAACATCTTTTTCAGTTCCCAGCAACTGTTTTCATCTTTCTTGTTGCTGTATGCGTAAGTGGTGATGTCATACACCGTCTTCTCCTCGGTCTCGCCCCATGCGTAGTATCCACCGTATTCGGAGGGGTTGGAGGCGCCCACATTGCAGCACGCCCACTGCATGCCTTCGCCCAGGTCTATCAAGTGTGGATGTTTGGCATCGGGACAATAGCCCTCCTTCACCGCAGCGTCGGTCTCAGTACCGGGCTTGTCAGGAGTGTCGGGCTTGTCGGGTGTGGTGGGAGTTTCGGGCTTTTTTGTGTCGTCGTCATCGTTGTTGCACGATGACGAGGTCATGCTTGCCATCATAGCGAGGGCAGTAGCAAATAGCAGTAGTGTCTTTCTCATTTAACTCTTTAGGTAAAGTGGTTAGTAATGTTGCAAATAATGTGCCTGGGTAACAGACGGGACAAATATAGACAAAAAACCGTATTCTCGCAAATAATCTGTTTATCTTTTTGTTTTTTATCTTTTTGTCAGTACCTTCGCATCACAGTTATGCACATACTTAGCCGTAAATATCCGTTCAAGCAGAGTAGTCACTGGCTCAGAGACAGCATCGTATTTGGTGCCGTGGTTTGGGGCATACTCTTCCTCCTGCAGCCCTTCGGACTGAGTTCGTATGCTGGAAATAAATGTTTGGTTGCTGCCTCCTTCGCACTCGTCACCACATGTTGCTGTGCGCTGTATGGGTGGGTGGTATTTCATCAGTGGGCAAAGAAAGTGAGGCTCTGGCGCATCTGGCATCAGGGTTGTGCGGTGCTGGGACTAATACTCTTCATTGCCATATGTAATTTTCTGTTGTTCACCCATCTCTTTCACTACCCCGTCACACTACACTTCTTCCTCATGCCTCTCAAGTGGACCCTTCTCATAGGGGTCATCATCACGATATTGTCTGTAGGCATAGAGTACAACCGCAGCATGAGAGAGAGATTGGAAATGCTGCTGAGCAATACGACAGAAGAGCAGAGAGACACTACTATCACTATACACGACAACAGCGTGAGAGGCAATGACCTGACGATACCGGTCAACAGTCTGCTTTATATAGAGGCGCAGAAGAACAACGTGTCTGTATGCTTTATGAAAGGACAGGCTCCCGTCAGCGTGAGCCTGCATACCACACTCTCTGCCGTTGTCAATGAATTGAAAGACTGTGAGAATATCTTTCAGTGCCATCGCTCGTTTGTGGTCAATGTAAACAACATCACCTCGGCGAAGGGCAACTCCAACGGCTATCAGTTACTACTTGGAAACAGTCTAGTCAGCATACCTGTTTCACGCACATACGTAGCCCGACTGAAGTTGTACATCGCTTAGTCATTCGTCCTGAGAGTTAGTTACTCGTCACACTAAGTATCTTTCTGTCAGCATATTTAGTTGTCTGTCACGAATATTTCGGCACATGCAGTTTCTGCCGTATTTTTGCGGTATGAAACAAAAGATAGTACATGCCATTTTGCTGTTTGCTATAGCCTGCAACCTCACTGCACAGACCACCATATCGGGCAGAGTGGGAGATGGCAAAGAACCCCTTGCCGGTGCCAATGTGTTTATAGCAGGAACAATCGATGGTTGCCTGACCGACTCGGCTGGTTGCTTTTCGTTCACTACCACTGTGACAGGCGAGGCTACATTGAAAGTCACCTATATCGGCTATGACGACTATCAACATGCAGCCCCCATTGATGCGATGACACACCTCGATATCAAGATGCGAGAGCGTGCCACCACTATAGACGAGGTGGTGGTGACAGCCAGCACCTACAGTTTCGGCAAGAGCGAGAACTTCAAGACCATGGATGCACTCGACGTGGTGATGGCAGGCAACTCGTGTGGCGACCTGGTGGCAGCCCTGCAGATATTGCCGGGCACACAGAAGGTGGGCGAGGATGGTAAGCTGTATGTGCGCGGAGGCGAGAGTAGCGAGTGTCAGACCTTTCTCAACGGTATGCACGTGCTTGTGCCATACAGCACCAACACGGAAAATACCGCCGTCAGAGGACGTTTCTCACCATTCCTATTCAAAGGCATCAACTTCTCGCTGGGTGGCTATGGCGGAGAATATGGTCAGGCTCTCTCATCGGTGCTGCCCATGGTCACCACCGATGCAGCCACAAGCGATAAACTGGGAGTGAGCGCATCGCTCGTAGACTGGAACATAGGCGGTACCAAGGCCTTCAAAAACAGCAGTCTCTCGTTCAATGCAGCACTGACCAGCATGGGACTGTACGACAGACTGTTCACGCAGAGGTTTCACTATACTCGCCCGTACCGTAAACTCTCGGCAGAAGCACAGTATAAGAAGGAGTTTAGTGCATCGAGGGTGTTGAAATCATACGTGGGCTATGACCTGACATCCGTCGGCCAGCACACAGACGGACGTAAGCTGTCACTGAAAGAACACAACATATATGCCAACATCACACATACATCGGCAATAGGACGAGGATACACACTCTTCGCAGGCATAGCCTGCTCCTCAGTCTTTACCAATATAGACGACGCACGCAAGCATGGCGACCACTACCATAACTTCCGCAACGAGGTGCATCTGAAGACGGAAGTACGCAAGGTGTATACAGACGTGCTGAAAATGTCGGTGGGAGTGGAGGACTATATACGCAACAGCACAGTGAGGTATGATGACTACAGATACGACGTCGACTATAACATCCTTGCAGCCCACGCAGACGCCCAATGGCGCATCGTGCCACGCCTGTTTCTCAATATGAGTGGCAGGGTGGAGATGATGTGCACCAACTGGCTGCTGATGCCCAGAGCCACACTGGCCTATTTGCCCGACAAGCGGTGGCAACTCTCGCTGTCGGCAGGACGCTACAGTCAGACGGCGGAAGACGAATATATGGCAATGAGCAGAAACACGCTGAGGCAGAGCACAGCAGGCCACTATATACTGTCGGCGCAGTATAGGCAGGGTGCCACTCTGCTGAGAGTGGAACCCTATCTGAAGAGATATCACCACCTGCCGTTGCTGCATGATGACTATTACCAGTACGATGGTCATGGCACAAGCAGGGGAGTGGATGTGTTTGTGGAGAACCACTCTCTCATAAATAAACTCACCACCACTCTCTCCTATTCCTACAACGACTCCAAACGGCTCTATCTCGACTACGCCGAAGCACGTATGCCAGAATATGCATCGCGCCACAACCTGCGAGTCACACTCAAGTATGCCGTGGGGAAGTTTATAGTGGGACTGACAGAGTCGTATGCCAGCGGCAGACATTTTATCTACGGCACCACTCCACATTACAACAGCGTGGATGCGAACCTGACGTATCTGCTGAGTCCGAAAGTGATAATATACACCTCGTGCAACAATATCTTCGGACGCAAAAACACCTTCGGCTACGATGCCGGCAGAAATCCCATACTACCTTCGAGAGAGCGATTTATTTACATAGGCGTATTCATTTCACTAAAAAACAATAAAGCGTATGACATTGCAAACTTTTAGACACTACGTGTTAACAATTGCCATCCTCGTGGTGACGGCAGTCAATATCCATGCACAGCAGTCGTCCATGCAGACACTCATCGGACAGACACTGAAAAGACTGCAACAACCAACCCCCGAAGCGTACCTCAACTGTATAGCCGAACTGAAACGTATAGACGCGATGTTTCCCGACAGCATACAGCCCAAGTACCAGATGACTCTGCAAAGCCTCAACTTCGCGGTGATGTACCCCCATGCCCCGCAGACAGAGAGCCTGTTGACAGAAAGCGGACAAACCATCACCCAGATGGAGCAGATGAAGGAGGCAGACCCATCAGAACTATGCACACTGCGTGGCTTCCTCTTCATGGCGCGCATAGTGCAGGACCCTGCCCAGAACGGACCACTCTATTTCATGGATGTGATGCAAAACTACGAGAAAGCCCTGAAACTAAACCCCAACAACCAGTTGGCGCAGCAGTTGCAACAGATGTTTGCCGAGGGAATGAAACAGCAGACAGGACAGTGAACTCACGTCCGCTCACCGTCTCGTTTTTACCAACAGAATGCCGTTTTCTTGCTCAAACCGAAAAAAATGCCTATATTTGTCTGCAAAAACAATAATACGGCAATACTATGGCACAACAAACGGACGACAAGAAGATTATCTTCTCAATGGTGGGCGTGAGCAAAACCATCCAGCAGAACCAGAAACAAGTACTCAAGAACATCTACCTCTCGTTCTTCTATGGAGCAAAGATAGGTATCATAGGTCTGAACGGTGCGGGTAAGTCTACTTTGATGAAGATCATAGCCGGACTGGACCAGCAGTATCAGGGACAGGTGGTGTTCGCACCCGGCTATTCGGTGGGATACCTGCCGCAGGACCCGCAGTTGGACGACCAGAAGACGGTGATAGACGTGGTGAAGGAGGGCGCACAGGATATAGTGAATGCACTGAAAGAGTATGAGGAGATAAACCTGAAGTTTGGCTTGCCAGAGTATTACGAGGACGAGAACAAGATGAACGCCCTGTTTGCACGCCAGGGACAACTGCAGGATATCATCGATGCTACCGATGCATGGAACCTCGACAGCCGACTGGAGCGTGCTATGGAAGCACTACGCTGTCCGCCCGCCGACCAGTTGTGTGGCGTGCTCTCGGGCGGTGAGCGCCGCCGTGTGGCATTGTGCCGGCTGCTGTTGCAAAAGCCCGATGTGCTACTTCTCGACGAACCCACCAACCACCTGGATGCAGAGTCGATAGACTGGTTGGAGCAGCACTTGCAGCAGTATGAGGGCACAGTGATCTGTGTGACCCACGACCGCTATTTCCTCGACGATGTGGCGGGATGGATACTGGAACTGGACCGCGGCGAGGGCATACCCTGGAAGGGCAACTACTCCTCGTGGCTGGAACAGAAGACCAAGCGCATGGAACAGGAGGAGAAGGTGGCATCGAAGCGCCGCAAGACCCTGGAGCGCGAGTTGGAGTGGGTGCGCATGGCTCCGAAAGCACGCCATGCTAAAGGCAAAGCCCGACTGAACAGTTACGACAGGATGCTGAACGAGGAGCAGAAGGAGCGCGAGGAGAAACTGGAGATATTCATACCTAACGGTCCGCGGCTGGGCAACAAGGTGATAGAGGCACATGGGGTGTCGAAGGCGTATGGCGACAAGGTACTCATACGCGACCTGGACTTTATGCTGCCACCCAATGGCATAGTGGGTGTGATCGGTCCCAACGGCGCTGGCAAGACTACACTCTTCCGCATGATTATGGGACTGGAGACGCCAGATGCTGGCACCTTCGAGGTGGGCGAGACTGTGAAACTGGCATACGTGGACCAGAATCACCACGACATAAAGGCCGACCAGAGCGTGTATCAGGTGATCAGCCAGGGCAATGAACTCATCCGTATGGGCGGGCGTGATGTCAACGTGCGCGCCTACCTCAGCCGCTTCAATTTCTCAGGTGCCGACCAGGAGAAGAAGTGCGGGGTGCTCTCAGGTGGCGAGCGCAACCGCCTGCATCTGGCCATGGCACTGAAGCAGGAGGGCAATGTGCTCCTTCTCGACGAGCCTACCAACGATATCGATGTGAATACCCTGCGTGCACTGGAAGAGGGACTGGAGTCGTTTGCCGGATGTGCCGTGGTCATAAGTCACGACCGTTGGTTCCTGGACCGTATCTGCACTCACATACTCGCTTATGAGGGCGACGGACGGGTGTTCTATTTCGAAGGCAGTTATTCGGAGTACGAGGCCAACAAATGCCAGCGTCTCGGTATAGAAGAGCCCAAACGCGTGCGCTACCGCAAATTGACGGAGGACTGAAGGCTTACTCTATAAAAACATAAATATAGCAAGCATACCCCTAAACACCTAAAACATTTAATCTAAGGATTTTTTAGATGAGTTCAGATTTGCAGAAGCAACAAGCAGAATGTGCAGACATTCTTCCGCTGTGATTACAGAAGAATGTCTGTGCCAAACTGCTTGATGAAACAGTTGTCGATGCAGTATCCACTTTGGATATTTAGTAAAGGGCAGCATGAGAGGGAGTGAGATGCAGTGATGGAAGGTCTGTCAGTATTCTTGGCTATTTAGCAACAAAGCGGCTGACACAGTTCTGTTGACGTATCCCCTTTATACTATCAGTCAGTGCATATTAGTGTCTTCCAGCACAGGAATATCTCAAACCCTTCCATATTATCTATGTTTGGCATGACTTCTTTTTTGTATGTGTCTTTTATCACAAAATGATTACCCATTCCCAGATAATACATACTCCATCCCTCAGGAATTTTCCCTTTGCCAAAAATACCAAATTCACAGTGCTTGAGCGGTGGACATATCTCCCATATCTGCTCCTTAGTCAATCCACTTTTTATGGTATTGATATGATGCATCTCTTTGCTTGCCGATAGAATATATAAAGCACCACCCTCACCCATAGCTCCTGCAAAAGCATAGGAAAAAGCAACAACATTTATTGCTGTGTATGCCTGATAATTTTCTTTTGTTATTTTCGTCATTTTTCCTTATTCCTGCCTGAAAATAAGCCATACGTACTGCCTCCAAATAAGATGGGTGGTATAGCATATCTCAAATCATTAATTCTAAAATTATCCCTCTTTGATAAAGGTATTACATTGCCATCATTATCATAAGTGATAGCGTTTGCAAACTTCATTTGCCTTCTGCCTGTGGTGTGGCAGTAGAAGACACAGGAGCCGCAGTTTGCTGTTGCTCTGCGGGCTCTATAGGTTGTTCACTACGTAGGTATTTGTTTCTGACGTAAGCCTCACGCACTTTATTAATACCTTCTGCATCAGTGATATTTCCTCTGGTGCATTCCCTTACTATGGCTACTCTGTCCTCTAAGGGAAGAGAATTGAATTCATAACTATTTTCCATATGGGTAAAATTTTCAGCAAAGGTAGTGCATGGTATGTCCACATACAAGTATCTATAGATAGCCTTAAGAGTTTCTAAAAAAGAATTTAAGAAATCCATTTTCAGCATCCCCCATGCTTCACAGGCACATTGCAAATTAAGTATCTGATTAGTTTATATGCAAGAATCTAAAGAATTTTTTTAGATGAGTATAGATTTCAGCAAGGAGTAAGCAGAATATATGAACAATTCTCATTCACCACGGCAATAAAAGCAGCAATAAGCCTAAACAGGCGGAAAAAAGAGTTATTTTTTGGATTATAGCAAAAAAAACGCTACTTTCGTAGCGGTGAACGAAAAAAACGATAACAGACCATGGCAGCCAAGAGGAAATACCCGGTAGGGATACAGAGTTTTGAGAGCATACGTAAAGACGGATACATCTATGTGGACAAGACTGCGCTTATCTACAAGATGATAACCGAGGGGAAACCATATTTCCTCAGTCGCCCCCGCCGTTTCGGAAAATCTCTGCTCATCAGCACCCTGGCTGCCGTGTTCGAGGGCAGACGGGATTTGTTTGAAGAGATTACCCTCAAGGACGGTACGGTTATGCCCCAACTCTTCATTGCCCAGACCGATTGGGAGTGGGAGAAACATGCCGTGATACGTTTCGACTTCAGTGCCGGCGACCTGCGCACGATAGA